>JBOGMR010000747.1:0-6718 GCA_050746825.1 Bryobacteraceae bacterium
CCACAATCGCAGACACCAGCACACCTACAGCCAGGGAAGAGAAATAGTGCCCGACTGTCCAGAATTCGAACGCGAGGTGATAGCCCCACGCGGGCAAGATCGCCCCGAGTAGCGCTGCCAGCAATCCGGAAAGGCAGAAGCCCGCCAGCGCGCGGCGGGCTGCTGAGCCGTGCATCAGCGCGCTTTCAGTCTGCACTTGGACTGGCGCGGAACTCACGTGCTTATTCTCCGCTTCTTCCTTTTTCGGTAGGCAATCGAGCGGCTCCCCTTCACAAAATGGAACTTCTGAAGTTGCTCGCTGCGTAAAGCCAACGACTTACGAATTGGCCCCCGGCGTGCCAGTATTTGTTCTGATTTCTCTTTGGTGCGTAGTAGTTGCCTCCTTGCTTGATCCGCATCCACCTGGGCAGGAGAAGGGTGGGTGCGGATCTTTTCAGTAAACCTGTCAGTAAACCTGAAAGCAGAACACGCGGTTATCGCCGTCGGGCGACAACCCATACTCGCCGTTTTCTAAGCTGTCGTACACTTCAATCCGAAACAGACCCTCGGCCAGCCGTGTCACGGTGAGGCGATGCGCCTTGGCCGACTCCTTTCTCTTCTTTTTTGAAAAGAATACTTCGCGATTGCCGTTCTTGACCTCGAAGCGGTAGAGGCTCAGCTTTTCGGGAATCAGTTTGTCGGCCTGCATGATGAAGATGGGACCTGCCAGCGGCGTCTTCACACCCGCCGCGGCGCCGGTGACGATGTAAGCAAGGTCCTCTTTGCGCGGCTCTTCGCGGGCCATCACAACTTCGGTAGGTACGAGTTGGTCGGCGTGCAACAGGTACGGCAAGTCGGGTTTCGACGGACGTGGGCCCGCATATTTGTCGGCCGCGAACAGAGACGAGCCGAGCAGAACGCACCAGCCGATCCGAGTGAGTGTTGACAGATTCATCTTCTACCTCCACGCGCCATAATCATACGCACACAACCGCGACCGTAAGCGGCGGTCTAAAAAGATTCTAACTCCGGCGCTTTGATCTCGGAGGCGATCAGCCGCCCCTCGATCGATTCGAGCGTCCGGTCGAACTGGCTCCGCTCGACCGGCTTCAACAACACGTACCGGCCTTCCCCCCGGAAGTGCATCGACAGATCGTGGCTGAAAGCTTCAGCCAGCAGCGTGAAGGCGCCCACGCGCCCGCGCACGCGATCGAAGAACTCGATCCAGTTAAGTCCCGGCAGGCGCGTCGAACAAAACAGCACGTCGAATCGCAGCCGGCTCACCAGGTCCAGCCCTTCCTCGGAACTGTGCACCGGCACGACTCTGTAGCCGCGCGCGCCAAGCATTTCGATGAGCTGCCGCTCCACCCACTCCTCCGGTTCGAGCAGCAGCGCTGTCCAGCGGCGCGCCGCCTCGCGGCTCTCCAGAGGCTCCTGTGTCTGGGGCGATTCTTCGGTTGCGAGCCACGGCAACTCCACCTCGAAGGTAGCTTCGCCTCCCGACGCTCGCACCAGCCGCATCTCGCCGCCGTGCCCGGCAATGATCGAGCTGCACACATCCAGCCCGAGTACGCTGACTTCACCCTCCGCCGGCTGCACCTCACCTTTAACAGCCGCGCGGGCCGGTGCGTTATATCCGATTTCGACGAATACCCGCTTGGCCAACACATCGGCGCGAACCGTCAGCCGTTTCTCCGTCACGTCTTCGAGCGACTGCTCCGCATGCACAAACAAATTCAGGAAGACCTGCTCGAGCTGCCCCTGCGACCCCATCACGTACAGCGGCGCCTCTTTCATCAGGCTGCGCAACTGGATGCCGCACGCCTTCCATTCGCGCTCGCGAAAGCGGATCAGGCTGCGCAAGACCTGATTCAGTTCCACAGGCTCGGCCTGCACCTGCTCGGGCTGTGCGAACGACACCATCCGCGAGACGATGGCCGATGCCCTGCGCGCCTCGGACGCGATCACCAGCAGCTCGTGGCTCGACGCCGAGTGCGCCGGTCCGCCGTGCGCTTCGAGCGCCGACTGCGCCATGGTCGAGATTGCCGCGAGCGGCGTATGGAGCTCGTTCACGACTCCCGAGATCAGCCGGCCCACCGCCGCCAGTTTCTCACTGCGCGCAAGCTGCTCGCGAAACGAGCGCTGCTCCATGAACTTCACGGCGACGCCGACCTGATTGGCCAGATGCTGCGCGACCTCTTTCTCACCGGTGGAAAGGTTCCGGGCGTGGCGGGCATGCTCGATCTGCAACACTCCCATCGGCTCGCCGTGCGCCATCATCGGCACCAGCAGCAACGAACGGGGCGTCGATCCGTTCCGGTCGGCGTCGCTAAGTGCAAACGGGCTGCGGCGCGTATCCGGCATCGAGAGCAAACTCCGGTTCTGGAAACACGTGACCACGGCGGTCTGCACCAGACCCTGGGGATTCTGCGTCGGAAACGCGAGACGCGCGTTCTCGTCGGGCTGCTCGGTAACCGGCGCGAGCGATCTTATTCCGCGATCGTGCACCCACACGCGTACTCCCGTCACGCGGAACGTCTTGGGGAGAACCGCTTCCATGCGGCTCTGGATCTCCGGGGCCGACCCGGCTTCGAGAATTTCCTCCCCGAGCGCGTTCATCGTCCGCAGCATTTCCCGCTGCGCCTTGGCCGAGCGTTCGCGGCTCCACCAGACGGCAACCGGGATGATGAGCAGCAACAGCAGCGGCCGGAACTCCCAAAGCTGCGACAGCCACGCGCTCCCGGTGCGCACCACGGCGCGCGGATCGTCGACCAGCAATTCAAAGTGACGATCGTGCGGGGGATTCGGGCAATATTGATACGAGATTCCCGTCACACGCACCGTATCGCCCACCCCGATGCCGACGAAGCTGCGCGAGCGATCGGCTAAAGCGAAGGGAAGAAAAACCTTCAGAGCTTCGTCGCGCGAACCTTTCAGTTGTAGATAGAGGCCGCCCGAGTTTTCGCCCATGTCCGCAACCGTGCCTTCGGTCCTGACGAGCTGTCCGAGGTACGAGAAGGTTTGCAGATCTTCCACCTGCACGGGTTTCGGAACGGGAGCGGCGCCGGTCGACACGTTGGTCACTTTGTTGACTACGACCACCGCGAGGCCGGAGCGGTTCGACACGCGGCCGCGCGCTTCTATCCAGTCGCCGGGCGAAAGCTGATCGAAAACGGGCGGCTTGCCTTCGAGGATCAGACCCTCGTTGCGGTCCTGAATCGCCAGATGAACATAGTCGAGGATGGGAATCGGCTTTCGCGAGATCTGCCCGGTGACGATGACCGGCTTGCCTTCATAGGCCGGTGTGAAATCGTCTTCGCGGCGCGAGCCAGCCTTCTCGAGGCTCAGAGTGACTGCGACTGGTTGGGGAAAGACACTCGGAACCGTTAGCGCGACGACTGCGGCCGCAGCGAGACGACACCACACTGGCGCTCGATCCATGGCTCCAATTCGGGGGGCAAATAATTGTCCACCATCAAGTCTACCGCGGTTTCCAGATGGTGGGGTGGTTCGCGGGTAGTGGGGTCTTAACTGCCTGGCGTGGATTGGCGCTTACAGTCGCTTGTAACGGAGTCGGTAGATTAGCAGGTACAGCGCGAATCCGGATATGACGGGCACGATAGGGGAGACGAATCGGACTCCTGGAGGACGCAGCGCTGCGTCGCTCGCGGCGGCGGACAGCGGCGATGAGCCAGGGATCTGATTTCAACCAAGCCGCCCGTGGCCGCGCTGCCTGTTGACACCGAGGTTGCTCGACCCGGCTGCAGGGCCGCAGCGTACATACCACTTGCAACCCCTCGCCACCGCACAATCCGCTACCATGTCGCTATGGAAGAGCAGCCTGCCTGGAACTTCGAGCAGGACGCGAGTGAAGACCCGGGCGATGAGACCAGCACCAACCTGCGCGCTTACTTCGACCGGATTCCCGAGGGGAAGCTGCGCGCCTATGATCCGGCCTGGACCGGCGATCAGGTGAAGGAATGGGATGGGAACTTCCGCGACGACGGTGCGCTGATGCTGGTCTGCTCTGAGCGTGACGTCGACATCGAGGAGTACCGGGAGGTGCTGGCGCGATGCATCCGCTACCGCGAGCGCATGAGCGCCGGATAACGGGGGCGCTCGCACCCATGCTGGCGCTGTGTGCGGGCGTCGTGAGCGCGCAGGACCGGCGGGCGGCGGAGTCTCCCGAGCAGCGCGCGGTCGCTTATCTGGCGGCGGAGGTTGCGTCGTGGCAGCCGCAAAACCACTGCTTTTCCTGTCACAACAACGGCGACGGCGCACGCGCCCTCTATCGCGCGTCAAAACATTCGTTTCGCGTGCCCGCCCAATCTCTGACGGAGACGACGCGATGGCTCTCGGCGCCACAGGGCTGGACCAAGGGACTCAGCGAATCGCCCGCCGGTGATCCGAAACTGGCGCGGCTCCAGTTTGCCGCCGCTCTCGCCGAGGCGCTCGATGCCGGCGCCGTGACGGATCGGCGTATTCTCAACGAAGCTTGCAGCCGGATCGCGGCCGATCAGCAGCCGGACGGTTCGTGGCATGGCGGAGAGTCCGGGTTGGGCTCGCCCGCAACATACGGCAAATGTCTCGCGACCTACCTTGCGCGGCGTACGCTCGAAAAAAGCGGCGACACCCGCTTCGCTCCCGCGATCGGGAAAGCCGACCGATGGCTTGTCTCCGCACCGGCCCGTTCCAACTTGGATGCGGCCGCTGTGTCGATGGCGATGGAGGGCCGCTCCGGAGCTGAGCCCGCCGCAAAGCGGCGAAAGTGCGTCGAGGCGCTGCTACAGGGTCAATCGAGCGACGGCGGATGGGGACCTTATCCACAGACTCCTTCCGAAGCCTTCGACACCGCGATCACGGTACTTGCCCTGGCGGGCGCCGCGGATTTGACCGATGTAGCGAGGGCGCTCTCGCGCGGCCGCGCCCATCTCCTCGAAATCCAGCTCGAGGCAGGCGGTTGGGCTGGCACCACGCGGCCGAGCGGATCGAACAGCTATGCGCAGCACATCTCCACCACAGCGTGGGCGATCCTCGCCCTGCTCGAAACAGTACGCCCCCAAGACCGGGCCGCGACCAACGAGAGCACCACAAGCCGCGCCCGAAATCGGCTACAATAAGACTTCAGTTGGTCAATCAAACCATAAGGCTGTAACCGACCGAGAGACACGCACGTCTCCCGTAGAGCGCAGGGTGGAAAGGAACTAAAGGTTTTCATGGGTCTTTGCAGGCGCCTCAGCCTGACTAGCGCCTTCGTTTGTCTGTGGTGTCTTACCTCTTCCGCCGTCGCGCAGAATCCCCCTGCCCAGCCACCGAAGCAGGCTGCGCCACCCCCACAGCAAAAGAAACAAACCAATCCGTTTGAAACGGTTCCCCAAACGGTGGAACCGCCCAAGACCGAGCCCGCGCCCCCCAAGCCGGGCCAGGTTAAACCTCCGTTTGAAGCCCCAAAGCCGGTGGACGAGACCAAGCCTCTCGCCCAAGGCGACCTGGTAGAAGACGTCGAATTTCGCGGCGCCCGCAGAGTGCCGCAGAATACCCTGCGCGCCCAGATCGTCACCAAAAAAGGCGATCGCCTCGACAAGGAAATTCTCCACCGCGACTTCATGACGTTGTGGAACACCAGCCGCTTCGACGACATCACGCTCGAGTTGGAGCCCGGGACCGTCGGAACCATCGTCCGTTTCGTGCTCGTCGAGCGGCGCATCGTGCGCACCATCAACTACCAGGGCCTCAAATCGATTACGCAATCCGAGGTGCTCGACCGCTTCAAAGAGCGGAAGGTCGGCTTGACCGTCGAATCGCAGTACGATCCGAATAAGATCCAGCGGGCCTCGATTGTGCTGAAGGAGTATCTTGCGGAGCGCGGAAGACAATACGCCTCCGTGGCCCCCGAGGTGCGCCAGATCCCGCCGTCGTCACTTGCGGTGACTTTTAACGTCGACGAAGGCGCCAAGGTGAAGGTCGGCAAGATCAGCGTCGTGGACAACAAGGTGATGAGCGATCGCGGCGCCATCCGCGCAATGAAGAACTCCCGGCCGATCGGCATTCCCCGTTCCATTCTTTTCGAGAGCATCTTTGCCAAGACCTTCGACTCGACCAAACTGGAAGAGGACAAGGAGCGCCTGCGTGAGGCGTACCGCGAGCAAGGGTATTTTCAGGCTAAGGTCCTTGACCACCAGGTGGCAATGCGCGATGTGGGCGGCGGGAAGTTTCGCGTCCCGCTGTTCTACATGAACAAACCAGGCAAGCGCGCCGACTTGACCGTTCCGGTCGAAGAAGGACGCTTATTCCGGTTGAACAAAATCAACTTCGCCGGCGTCAAGTTATTCCGCACTCCCGAGTCGCTGATGCGGCCGCTGTTCCAGATGGCCGAAAGCGACATTTTTTCCACCGGCAAATTACGCAAGGGCTTCGAGAACCTGCGCAAGCTGTACGGCGAATTCGGATACATCGACGCGGTGACCGAGCCCAGCTTCGAGTTTCCGGGCGGCGACAAAGTCGACCTGACCCTGACGGCCGAAGAAGGCAAGCAGTTCTTCGTGCGGCGCATCGATTTTTCGGGAAACACCACCACGCGCGACAAAGTGATCCGCCGCGAAATACTGCTGGACGAGGGCGACATCTTCAATACCCGGCTGTGGGAAGTCAGCATCCTGCGCCTGAATCAGCTCGGCTACTTCGAAGTGCTGAAGGAAGCCGAGGCGGCCGAGATCAAACGCGACACGCAGTCCAGCAC
>JBOGMR010000748.1:0-8250 GCA_050746825.1 Bryobacteraceae bacterium
CCCCTGTTTTGACCCTCGGGAAGTTACTTCTTGAGCGAAAGCAGACTCCCCAAGTTGTTGAAAACGTTAAGAGGAAAAGGTAAAAAATGGAGTTTTTGGAGCCTTAGAATCCTGGTGTGAAGCAGGCGCTCTAACCAACTGAGCTACGCGCCCGGCGTCCTGGGCGGGGAACCTTTGTATTTTAGAACACCCAGTGAAGGCTGCGCCACACTCACTCACGGGGTCGAGTCCTTACAGAGCCGACGCGGAACAGAGCCGGCGCGGAGCGCAAAACTTCGCACTCACCGGTGCTGCGACGCCGGTGGCGCGGGTCTCCCGACTCACACCTAATCTTTTAGGTTGACAGGCCCCGGACTCCGTGTTAATCTCCTAATTGTTTAGGTATGGCGAAGAAAAAGGCAGTCCGCCCGCTAACCCCGCTCGAGTTGGAGATCATGAAGATCCTCTGGGCGTCCGGACCCGCCACCGTACAGTCCGTGCACCAGCACATCCAGCGCGTCCGGCCGCTCGCCTACAACACTGTGCAAACAGTCCTGACGATTCTGCATCGCAAAGGGAGCGTGAAGCGCGTCATGGAACAGCGCGCGTATCTGTACTCGCCCGCTGTGACGCAGGAGCGCACGGCTGTGCAGGCGCTGCGTGATCTGGTCGATCGACTATTCGGCGGGCGGCCCGAGGCGCTGGTGTTAAGCATGGTGAAAAGCCGTCAACTGACGCTGGAACAGCTTTCGGAGCTGCGCAACATGGTGGACGAAGGAGACGAACATGGCGGCCGTTAGCCACTTCCTCGTTTTATTTGCGATCAATGCCCTGTGGCAGGCGCCGCTCATTGCAGGCGCCGCCTGGATCGGGGCGCAGTTCCTTCGCAGGTCGCGTGCACAATGCCAGTACGCTCTCTGGCAGTCCGCCCTGCTGCTGTGTGTCGCCTTACCTCTGCTCACGGCGAGTGGAGCACGGCTCGGACCTGTCTACGCCTCCGCAGTTCAATCGACTGCTACCGCGGACGCACAATCGGTTTGGCGATGGCACTGGACGCTACCCGCCGCGCAATCGGTAGAATTCCTCCTCGCAGCAGCGCTTGGATTGGCGGGCCTGGTCCGAGCCCTCATCGTGCTGCGCCGGATGGGCGCCGCAAGGAACGAATTACGCCGCGCCTGTCCGGAGATCCCGGGCCGTCTGCGTTCGCTGTGCGAGCGCTGCGAGCGTGTCCTCGACGTTTCCGGGATACCCGTACTCCTGAGTTCGACCGTTTCAACGCCAGTGACGCTGGGGGTGCGAGCGCCGGTGATCCTGCTTCCCGATAGGTTCGGTGACGCCGGCGATGAGGATCTCGTCGTGGCTGCACTCGGCCACGAGATGGCGCATATCCGAAGGCGCGATTACGGAGTCAACCTGCTGAACGAAATTCTCCTGCTGCCACTCTGCTTTCATCCTGCGATCTGGGCTGTGCGGCGGCGGCTTGACCAGGCGCGCGAGATGGCCTGCGATGAGATGGCTGCCGAGAAGGTTCTCGACGGCCGAAGGTACGCGAGATCGCTCGTCAGGATCGCGGAAAGCACAACGTGGGCGCAGCAACTAGGGGCGCTGGCCGTCACGGACGGTAACATTCTCAAGCTGCGCGTCGAGCGCCTATTGACGATGCGCTCGCGGCGCGGCGGCTGGTTGAGGATGTCGGCCGGCGTCACGCTACTGGCTGCGGTGGGTTGGGCGGCGTCGCTCGGCGTCGTGGATACGACGCAGGAGCCATCGCCTCCACCACCTCCGCCGCCTCCTCCGTCCGCGGCATCGGCGGATGCAGCACCACCAGATCCTCCGCCGCCTCCTCCCCGAGCGCGTCGTCGCCGTAGCCAGAGTGACGCACCTCCGCCGCCACTACCGGCAGCACCGCGTCCGCGAGCCGGAAGATCGGACCAACCACCTCCTCCGCCACCACCACCACCGCCCCCGCCGGCTGAACGATGATAGGTGGCGCGTGGTTCTCGACGATGTTTCCTGAAAACCGCGGCCGCCGATACGCAGACCTCGCGCGCGAAGCAATTCGCGCGGGTACCGATCCTTCCTCTCCAGATTTCATAAAATTTACGCGCGGTGCGCAGCCTCTCGTCGACGCCGCATTTCTGGCCCACGCCCTGCTGCGCGCTCCTCACGAGCTGTGGAGAGACTCGACGAAGCCGCCCGCACCAACGTCGCAAACCGCACTGCGGTCGACCCGCGTGATTCGGCCCGGCTTCAACAACTGGCTCCTGTTCAGCGCCATGGCCGAGGCTGCGCTGCCGCTTCTGCCAGCCGTGGGACGCGATGCGCGTCGACTACGCCGTCCGGCAGCACGAACACAGGAGCGGCTCATCGGGCCCGACGGCGCTTTCCCCGCGATCGGCCGATCGCTCGCCTACCGCTTCGGCGCATTTCAGTTGCTCGCGCAGATGGCGTTGCTCTGGAGCGGCCCGGCAAAAAGCTGGACGGCGAAGAGGGTATGGACCGGCGAAAACGTCGTGGCCGATCACGCGCCAGCCGGTTAGGCGACACCGATCCTGCGAGACGCGACCCGAAACATTCGACTACGCTCGTGCGAATTTCTTTACCAGCGCCACACCCGTGAAGATGACCATCATCGCCGCCGCTTCGCGCTGTCCGAACGGCTCGCGATAGAACAGCCACCCCAGGGCTACCGCAACCACCGAATTCACGTACGTATGGATCGACGTCACCGCCACGGGCAGCTTCGCGAGCGCATACGTGTATGCCGTGTAGCCGACCATGGATCCGAAAATCACCAGGTAGAACATTGCCGCCACACTGCGAGCGCTGTACGCGGGCGAGTGTCCCGGAAACAGCGCCGCCACCGGAATGAACGCGACACCCGCCGCGAGCTGATGCACCGCGCCGATCGCAAACGGATGCGCGTTCGCGGTTCGCCGCCGCTGGAAGATCGACCCGAACGACCATCCCGCCATCCCAATCTGAAGGATGAGAAATCCCTGCAGCGTTCCGCCACCGAGCGTCTGTCCGAATACGTCGGGCGCCAGCAGCAGCGCTGCACCTCCGAGTCCGATCGCCATGCCCGCCAGGGTCGGTGCGTGCAGCGCCACCCCGCCCATCAATGCCTCGATCACTACCATCCAAAAAGGAGAGATCGTGATGAACAAGCCTGCCAGCCCGCTCGGAATCACCATCTCCGCTACAACGAGCGCGCCGTTTCCGATGCCGAGTATCAGGACGCCGCTCAGGACGGCCGCGCGCAGTTCGCGTCCCCGCGGCAGAGCGTGCCCGCGCCATCGAACCAGCGCCACCATCAATGAGCCGGAAATCAGAAATCGTACGCACACCAGCACCATCGGCGCGAACGACTCAAGCGACATCCGGATCGCGGTGTAGGTGGCGCCCCAGAAAAAACACACCGCTGCAAGCGCAACGTACGCTTTGAATTGAGGGTGGCGTTCCAATGCACAGGGTACCATTCCGCTACAATGATCTTTTGATCCTCACGTTGACCATTAATCCCGCAATTGACAGAAATGTGACTGCGGATCGATTGGTATTCGAAGATCGCGCGTACATCACATCCACCAACGAAAGCGCCGGGGGGCGAGGTCTCAATGCCGCCTCCGTGATTCAATCTTTCGGCGGAAAAACGCTCGCTATCGCCACCTGCGGCGGCGCTACCGGCAAGCGCATGGAAGAACTCCTGCATGGCAGCGGCTTTCCCATCGAACTGGTCCAGATCCACAGCGACATACGCATCAACCTGACCATCACGGACCGTCAAGGGCTCACCATCAAGCTCAATGAGCTTGGCCCGCCGATTCAGAAGGACGAGCTCGAACGTCTCGAGAAAACTGTCCAGTCGAAACTCCAGGATGCCAGTTGGCTCATGCTCTGCGGCAGCGTTCCGCCCGGCGTTCCCACCGATTTCTACGCGCGCATGGTGGACCTGGCGCGCAAGAAGAAAGTGAAGACATTGATCGACACGGACGGCGATGCCTTGCGCGAGGGCATTGAGGCCAAGCCCACGGTAGTCACGCCGAACCAGGCGGAGGCGGAGCGCCTGTTGGGCGCAGCGCTGCTGACACGCGCGCACTTCCTGGATGCGGCGCGGAAAGTCCACACCATGGGAGCTCAGTCCGTCGTGCTGTCACTCGGCAGCCGGGGCGCCATCGGCCTGGCCGGCTCACGAGTCTTCGAGGTGCTCCCACCGCGCGTCGACGCCGTCTGTCCGATCGGCGCTGGCGACGCGATGGCGGCTGCCTTCACCTGGGCGATGGACAACGGCGACGAATTCTCCAACTCGCTGCGATGGGGCGTCGCGGCCGGCACCGCGTCCGCGCAACTGCCCGGCATGAATTTCGCCACGCTCGAGCAGACACAGAAGCTCTACAAGCAGGTCGAAGTCCGGCCGGTGTAGCTTGTTATCACCGGAGTCCAGCTCGCAGAAAACCTCCGATAGCGTCGTCCGCTCAGCCGGCATCGTATCGGCCGCCGTTCTGCTCAGCCGCATCACAGGCCTGGCGCGTGAAATTGCGATGGCCCGTTTCTTCGGCGCAGGCATCGCCAACGATGCCTTCGTGCTCGGTTTCCGCATTCCGAATCTCGCGCGCGATCTGTTTGCAGAGGGTGCGCTCTCGTCGGCGTTCGTTCCTACGTTCACGCGCTACCTCGCCAAGAGCCGCGAGGAAGCCGCTCACCTCGCCAATCTGGTCGCCACCGTTCTCGTTCTCGTGGTCGGCGCCGTCTGCGTGGCCGGGATTCTGTTCAGCCCCGCGCTGGTTTCGCTGCTCGCGGCAAAGTTCGCGGAAGTACCGGGCAAGTTCGAGCTGGCTGTTTCGCTCACACGCGTCATGTTTCCCTTCCTGCTGCTGGTCGCGCTTGCCGCACAGGCCATGGGCGTGCTCAACGCGAACAATCAATTCGGTGTGCCGGCCCTGGCGTCCACGTACTTCAACATCGGCTCGGTGCTCGCCGGACTGGCGCTCGGATTCTGGTTGGGTCCGCAACTGGGCGTCGAGCCGATTCACGGAATGGCCTACGGCGTCGTCTTCGGTGGCGCGCTCCAACTCCTCTGCCAGGTTCCTTCGCTCCGGCGCGCAGGCTTCGTTTTTCGCCCGGCGTTCGACTGGTCGCATCCCGGGCTTCGCGAAGTCTTTCGACTCATGGGACCGGCGGTCCTCGGCACCGCGGCGGTGCAGGTGAACGTCGTGGTGAACACGCACCTTGCCTCCGGCATCGCCGACGAGTTCGGGCGCGTGATCAACGGCCCCGTCAGTTGGCTCGGGTACGCGTTCCGATTCATGCAGCTTCCGCTTGGATTGTTCGGAGTCGCCATCGCCTCGGCGACGCTGCCGTCGATCTCGCGCAGCGCGGCGGCAGCCGACATCGACGGATTCCGCAGCCGGCTCTCCCGTTCTCTCGGAATGGTGTTTCTGCTGACGATTCCCGCATCCGCCGGGCTCGCCATTCTGGGAGAGCCGCTCACCGCGGCCGTTTATCAAGGCGGCCGCTTCACGCCCGAAGACACGCGGCAGACGGCGCTGGCGCTCACCTGCTACAGCATCGGCCTCGCCGGCTATGCCGCGGTGAAGGTGCTTGCGCCGGCCTTCTATGCCCTCGGCAACGCCCGTACCCCGATGGTGATCAGCCTCATCTCGATCGTCGTTAACTACGCCGCCGCGGTTATTTCGGTTCACGTCGCGCGCCTCGGTCACGCAGGCCTGGCGCTCTCCACTTCCGCCGTCGCGCTGTTCTCATTTGTGGCGCTGTTTTGGCAAATGCGGTCCGATATCGGCGGAGTTCGCGGCCGCGCGCTCGCCGTAAGTATCGGCAAGATCCTGCTGGCTTCCGCCGTGATGGCTGCCGCGTCCGCCGCATCCAGCCGCACGATCGAATCCGCTCTCGGCGTCTCGCGAGGGGCTCGCCTTGCCGACCTTGCGATCTCGGTCCCGCTTGGCGCTCTCGTCTTCTACGCGGTCGCGAGGCTGCTCCGCGTCGCGGAACTGAACGACGCGATGCGCGCAATCTCCGGTCCCCTCGGCCGGCTTCTGCGCCGCTGACCAGCCCGACACTCTTCTATAATGGTAGAGAAGTTTCGGTCCCCGGTTCCAGCACACTGATGCGACTGCCCCTCCTCGCGCTTCTCCTGAGCGCACAAACCGCCCTGCTAAGCCAGACGGCCGTCTCGACAGCCCACTACGACAACTACCGTACGGGCGCTAACATCTATGAAACGATCCTGACGCCCGCGAACGTCAACAGCGAGCAGTTCGGAAAGCTCGCGAATCTGCCGGTGTCCGGCTGCGTGTTCGCGCAGCCGCTCTACGCCCCATACGTCACCATGCCCGAGGGTACGACTCGCAATCTCGTCATCATTGCGACGACCACTAACACCGTGTATGCCTACGATGCCGATGACTATTCGCTGCACTTCAGCATCAATTTCGGAATCCCCGCCCCCAGCAAGGACTTCGACCCCGAACGCGGCTACTACGCTTTTCCCGACTGCGAGGCCGGCACACTGGAGGGACCAGTCGGCATCGTGAGCACGCCGGTAATCGACACGCTCAGCAACGCGCTGTACTTCGTCGCCAACGTCATCGACGATTTCGAAGAGCCGCACCGTCATCGGCACTTCCTGCATAAAATCAGCCTGACTACCGGCGACGCGCTGGCAAAGCCTGTGGAAATCACGGGCAAGTACGAGGGCGTCTCCTTTCAGTCGCGCTATCACCTGCAACGAGCGGCCCTGCTTCTTCATAACGACGCCGTGTACATCGCGTTCGGATCGCATCAGGACGAGGAGCCTTACTCCGGCTGGATGTTCGCCTACGATACGGAACTGCGGCAACTCGCGGTGATGAGCTACTCGCCGGTTAAGTCCGGTGCGGGAATCTGGCAGGCTGGAGGAGGCCCGGCGACCGACGGCCGATATGTCTACCTGACGACCGGCAATCTCGCCTCCAATGAAGGCGATCGGAATGACAATGCCGACAGCATTCTTCAGATTGATCCGTCGACGCTCGCAGTAACGGCAAAGACAAGCTTCTATCCTGAGGCCAACCTTTGGGCGCTGACCGATCTCGATCTCGGCTCAAGCCGCGTGATTCCCATTCCCGGTTACCCCTACGCCATCGCCGGCAGCAAGGTGGGCGATCTGTTCATCGTTGACCGCGGCGGGATGGCGCTGGCTGGACGCTTTCAAGCCGCCACCAGACGCAGCGATGGATTCGACTGGACCGGAATCTACAACGGCCTCGCCTTCTGGAATGACACGATCTACGTTTGGGCGGGCGGCGGCGGTTTCTTTTGGGAACCGCCCTTCCCCACCGACACCCTGAAGGCATTCGTGTTCACGGCAGAAGGGCTGGCGCTGGCGGCTAACGGGCAGAGCGATGGAATCGGCGTCGGTTATCAGGGCGCCAACATCGTGGTTTCCGCCAATGGCAACGACCCCGCAACCGGTATCGTGTGGGCGCACGTCCCGAGCGACAACAGTCCGGACCTTCAGAATGGCTACCTCCGTGCGTATCACGCGACGGACTTCTCGAAGGGCGTTTTTAAGGAGCTGTGGAATAACGTCGATGACGAGCCGGCGTCCTTTGCCAAGTTCAATCAGCCGCTCGTTGCAAACGGCAAGGTGTTCCTTCCAACGTTTTCTTCCAAGGTCATTGTCTACGGCCTGACCGCCGCGGCCCGGTAGCAACTGCGCGTTTCGCGCCGGGCCGCAATCCTCAGGCAGCGGTCGGTTGTTCCGCACATCGAAGCACGTGCGCCACCACTGCCGTGAGTGCTAAAATTGCTTTAAGCAATGCTCGCCGACATTTCTTATGCGATTCGCCTTCAGGAATTAGACGATCGCGCCGCGGAGGCAAGCCGCGAGATCGCCGCACTGCCCAAGCACATCGCGGAGATCGAGAAGAAGCTCGAATCTCACCAGCGCAAGCTGGAGGCAGACCGCGCTGCGCTGGCCGCCAACCAAAAAGACCGGAAGAAACTGGAAAGCGATATCCAGATGACCGAGCAGAAGGCTTCCAAACTCAGGGACCAGATGCTCCAGGCCAAAACCAACGATCAGTATCGCGCCTTCCAGCACGAGATCGAATTCTGCGAGAAAGAAGTCCGCCGCGCCGAGGACCAGATCCTCGAGCTGATGTCGAGCTCGGAACCACTGGAGAAGAACGTCAAGGCTGCCGAGCAGGCCCTCAAGATCGAAAAGACGCAGGTTGAAACCGAGAAGGAGCAGGCGCGCGAACGCACCGAAAC
>JBOGMR010000749.1:0-5403 GCA_050746825.1 Bryobacteraceae bacterium
GGTCAGGATCTCGACGATGTCGCCGTTGCGGAGTGCGTACCGCAACGTCACGATGCGCCCGTTGACCTTCGCGCCGACACACGTGCTGCCGACGTCGGAGTGGATGGCGTAGGCGAAATCGATGGGCGTCGCGTCGCGCGGAAGGACGATTACTTTGCCGCGCGGCGTGAACGCGTAAACTTCCTCGGGGTACAGATCGACCTTCAGGGTCGACATGAACTCGCCCGGGTCCTGAATGTCGCGCTGCCACTCGACCAGGTGCCGCAGCCACGAGATTCGCTGGTCATCGTCCATTGAACCTTTGCGGCCTTCCTTGTATTTCCAGTGCGCCGCAATGCCTTCCTCGGCTACGCGGTGCATCTCCTCGGTTCGGATCTGCACCTCGAAGGGCTGCCCATGCGGGCCGATGACCGAAGTGTGAAGGGACTGGTAGAGATTGGGGCGCGGAATCGCGATGAAGTCCTTGATGCGGCCCGGCACCGGCCTCCACTCGTTGTGGATGATGCCCAGCGCGGCGTAGCAGTTCTTCACGGAGTCGGTAATGATGCGGAGGGCCAACAGATCGTAGACCTGGTCGACGCTGATTTTCTGCCGCTTGAGTTTCTGAGAGACCGAGAACGCCCGCTTGACTCTCGCCTCGACGCGCGCCGGGATGCCTTCCTTCTGCAGTTCGGCCTCGACTTTCTCCCGGATCTCGGCAAGGCTTCCTTCGCTGGCGTGCCGCCGCGATTCGATTTCGCGCGTGATGTCGCCGTATGCTTCGGGATCGAGGTAGCGGAACGACAGGTCTTCGAGCTCGCCGCGAACTTTTCCCATCCCGAGCCGGTGCGCGATGGGCGCGTAGATCTCGATGGTCTCTTTCGCGATCCGCTCCTGCCGTTCCCGCGACAGGCACTCGAGCGTCCGCATGTTGTGCATGCGGTCGGCCAGCTTGACGATGATCACGCGGATGTCGTTGACCATCGCGAGCAGCATCTTTCGGAAGCTCTCGGCCTGCCGGTCTTCCGACGAGAAGAAATCCAGCTTGCTCAGTTTGGTGACGCCGTCGACGCAGCGGGCGACTTCCTCGCCGAAGTCCTTGCGGATTTCCTCGACCGTGGCGCCGGTGTCTTCGACCACGTCGTGCAGCAGGCCGGTCTCGATGCACACCAGGTCCATGCGCTGGTCGGCCAAAATGTGGGCGACGGCAAGGGGATGACTCAGGTACGGCTCACCGGATTCGCGCGTCTGCTTCTCGTGATGCTCCGCCGCGAACCGGTAGGCTTTTTCCAGAACCGCCAGATCGTTCGGCCGGAATTCGCGGACCTTTTCCTCGAGCTGCGCGTAGAGCGCATCCGGAGACAGCGCGGGCTCTTGGACCGCTGGAGTAGACACTTACTCTTGATTCTATTTTAACCCCGGAGTTCCGCGGGCACCTGTGCGAGGCTAAGAGCAGGAGGGAGGAATCATGGAAAGCTCTCTACATTCCGTGAGGCTCCCTGGCGAAAGCGTGGAGTATCGTGCAGCGAGAGATCAACTGCTCCAGGCCGAGATCGACCTTCGCGAGCGCACCGGGCAGGTTGCGGCTTTGAGAAGAAAGCTGCCGCTTGGGGGAGCGGTTGCGGAGTAGCGGACAATGCAAAACAGGTGAGGCAATCAGCCGTGCCCGTCGTGCACATCCATTCTTGACGGATGGAACGGCAGCAGCCACATGCAGCCCGGCGAATCAACCTATGCTGTCTTCGGCGAACAACCGGTACAACGCCGGCTACCACGCCGCGTCTGATGGGGATCAAATGCCCGCGCTCAACGTGTTCGCGCGGCGCAGCGGCCGAATCCATCAAACGTACAACACGGAGCTTCTCTACGCGCCGAAAATCGAGGGACAGGACGCGCGCCACGTCGATTCGATTTGGCCTTCCTCGCCTTCGTCACCGATTGACAGCCCTACCCCTCCTTAGTATTCTGCAAAGCGTGATCCGCAATTGGTTGCTGTTTTCCCTGTGTGCCGCCGCGCCGGCGCAAACGAATCCGTTCCTCAACGACTCCAAAGCCGCCGAAGCCGGCCGCGGTATGTTTCGGATCTACTGCGCCCCCTGCCACGGCATTCGCGCCGAGGGCGGACGCGGACCCGACCTTACGCGCGGAGTCTACGCGGCCGGCGACAAAGACGCCGACTTGTTCCGCATCATCTCGAACGGCGGCGCCGGAACCGAGATGCCCGCCTACAGCGCCAATCTGGGCGACGAAAACATCTGGCGGCTGGTCAGCTATGTCCGCTCCGCCGCCCGGCGCGACGGCGGCGTCATCGCCGGCAACAAGGATTCGGGTGAAAAATTGTTCTGGGGAAAAGGCGGTTGTAGCGGGTGCCATCGCATCAACACACGCGGCGGCCGCATGGGTCCGGATCTCAGCAAGGCTGGACGTACTCGCAGCCTCAAGTACCTGCGCGAATCCGTAGTCGCACCCAACGCCGACCTCACTCCCGGTTACAACACCGTCTCCGTCGTCACGCGCGACGGCAAGAAAATCACCGGCGTGCAGCGGGGATTCGATAATTTTTCCGTCCAACTGATGGATCAGAAGGAGCAGTATTACTCATTCTTCAAGAACGATGTGACATCCGCCACGCGCGAGTTCAAGTCCGTCATGCCCGATACCTACGCGAAGCTCTTCAGCGCATCCGAGGTTGACGATCTGGTGGCCTACATGGCCTCGCTGGGCTCCACGGAGGTATCCAAGTGAAGCTCCTGATCCTCCTCGCCGCGACTCTGCCGCTTGTAGCCGACGTCACCTCCGAAAAGCTCCGCAGCTCGCAGCAGGATTCGTCATCCTGGCTGATGTACGGCCGCAACTACTCGGCCTGGCGTTACAGCGATCTCGCCGAGATCAACACCCGCAACGTCGCCTCGCTTACACCCAAGTGGATCTTTCAGACCGGCGCGCCCGGGAGTCTGCAGTCCACTCCCCTTGTCTTCGACGGCATGATGTATTTCACGGGGGCCTCGAACGCCGCCTACGCGCTCGACCTGCTCACCGGCCGAGCCCTCTGGCGCTACTCGAAGCCTGTACCGCGCGGAGTCCAGGGCTGCTGTGGTCCTGTCAACCGCGGCTTTGCCGTGCTCGGCGAGCGCCTCTACAAAGTCAACTACGAAGGCGCCCTGGTCGCGCTCGATCTCAAGACCGGAGGCGCGCTCTGGGAAACCACCGTCGCGGATTTTAAGCAGGGCTTCAGCCTCACGCTGGCGCCGCTCATCGTGAAAAACAAGGTGATCGTCGGCATCGCCGGCGCCGAGTTCGGAGTGCGCGGCCACATCGATGCGTATGACGCGGTCACCGGCGAGCGCATCTGGCGCTTTTTTACCGTCGCGGGTCCCGGCGAGTTCGGCGCCGAAACCTGGGGTGGCGACTCCTGGAAGCGCGGCGGCGCTTCCGCCTGGGTCACCGGCTCCTACGATCCCGATCTCAACTTGATCTACTGGGGCACCGGCAATCCCGGACCCGACATGAATGGCGACGTGCGTCCCGGCGACAATCTCTTCAGTTGCAGTCTTCTTGCACTGGATGTCGACACGGGAAAACGAAAGTGGCACTATCAGTTCACACCTCATGACGTGCATGACTGGGACGCCACCGAAGACCTGCCCCTGGTCGACGTCACGATCGGCGGCAAGAAAATCAAAGCCGTCATCCAGGCGAATCGCAACGGTTTCTTCTACACACTCGATCGCGATACGGGCAAGCTGCTTGTTGCGAAGCCGTACACGAAGGTGAGCTGGGCGTCACGCATCGGCCAAGACGGGCGGCCCGTCCTGGTGCCCGGTCAGGATCCGAAGGTCGACGGTAACAAGGCCTGCCCCGGCCTTGGGGGCGGTCACAACTGGCAGCCCACGTCCTACAGCCCGCAGACCGGCCTCTATTATTTCGGCTCCACCGACGGCTGTCAGACGTATTTCAAAACCGACGCGGATTACATTGAAGGACAGTGGTATCAGCTCAGCACGACCGAAGGCATTCCGCACGAGCCCAGCGCCGGCTCCGTCATCGCAGTCGATCCGGCGACCGGCGACGCTCGATGGCGTCTCGAGTTGCTCCACTCGCCGAGCGGGGGAATGCTCTCAACCGGCGGCGGCCTTGTCTTCACCGGCGACGGCTTCGGCTACCTCATCGCTCTCGACGCCAGGACCGGCAAGCCGCTCTGGCGTTTCCAGACAGGAGGCTCAATCGTCTCCGGTCCCATTACCTATTCGTTTCAGGGCAAGCAATACGTGGCCGTCGCCGCCTCTACCGCCATCATCACCTTCGCCCTCCCGGCGCGGTAGCGTGGGCAGCTCGCGCCGATTCTTTCACCGGCGCGGATAAAGCCGGCAGGCCATCGCTCGCTATACTTTAAGCGATGACCTGCAAGATCTGCCAGACGCGCCGGCCGCGCCGCCATTGCCCGGGCGTCGAAGGCGAGATCTGCACCGTCTGCTGCGGGACCGAGCGCGAGATCACGGTGCGGTGCCCGTTCGACTGTGAGTTCCTGCAGGAAGCACGCAAGCACGAACGCAACGCCGAGGTCGATCCGGACAAATTTCCCAATCAGGACATCCGTATTTCGGAGAACTTCCTGCGAGAGCACCAACACTTGCTGCTTTTTCTCGCGCGGACGCTCCTCGAATCAGCTTTCCAGAATGGAGCGGTCGATCCCGATGTGCGCCAGGCTGTCGATGCGCTGGTGCGAACTTACCGAACGCGCGAGAGCGGACTGTACTACGAAACGCGCCCCGACGGCAACGTCGCCGCGCGGCTGTCAACCAGAGTTCAGGAAGCCATCGAGGAACTGCGCAATCATGAGCAGGAGCAGGGTTCGGTGACGCCTACACGCGACGCCGATCTCCTGGGCATGCTCGCGTTTGTGCAGCGCCTCGAACTGTCGCGGAGCAACGGCCGTCCGCTCGGCCGGGCATTCCTCGATTTTCTGCGAGCGCATTTTCCGCACGACGCGGCGGCAGTCAAGCCCGATTCGTCGCTGATCATTCCGTAGGACGCGTTTCCGCGGCGCTGGTGTAATGGGTGCGGCTCCATTCCGGACCGCGGTACTTCCGGCGTGCCACGCTCAAGTAGAGAGCGACGAGCGCGGCAGTCAATCCGAGCAGCGTCTTTCCGGCCAGCTCGTTCGGCGGCATCACGAGCAGCACGCAGATCAGCGCCGAATAGACGATCGCGACCACGTTGAACGCCCCGCCGTAGCGCCCCAGCGACCACGGGGCCTTGCTCGGCCAGTCCGACCCGGCTCGCCGCGCCCGATACGCGAGCACAATCGGGATCGCATAGGCGATGTAGAGGGCCACGGTACTGAGTGAGGTCACGACCGGAATCGCGCCGCTCCACGTCATCGCGACGAAGGACGCCGCAACCATGATCCAAATCGATGGACCC
>JBOGMR010000750.1:0-2987 GCA_050746825.1 Bryobacteraceae bacterium
CGCCGAGGAGCCCATGGGGAAGTCCGAGAGGATCAGCCCCCGGGACGCGATTTCCGTTGCGAGCTTGCGGTTCTCCGAAGGATAGACGATATCGACGCCGCAACCGAGGACCGCGATTGTGTTGCCGCCTGCCGCGAGCGTCGCACGATGCGCGGCGGTGTCGATGCCCCGTGCCATTCCGCTGGCGATCGTGAGGCCGGCAATCGAGAGGTCGCCGGCGAGCCGCTCACCGACAGCGTTTCCATAGGGCGTGGGCCTTCGTGTGCCGACCACGCCGAGAATCGCCGAACTCAGTAACTCGGTTCGGCCGCGTGCGAACAGCACCACGGGCGGATCGAAAATTTCGCGGAGCAACGCCGGGTAGCGCGGATCGCGAATCGGAATCACTTCCGTTTGCGCCTGGCGCATTTTTTGCTGTTGGTCGGCGGCTTCTTCAAAAGAGCAGCCGCTCGCGATGCTCTGGGCCACGGTCCCGCTGATTCCCGCCGCCTCCAGTTCGCTTCGCGAGGCTCTCATGACCGCTTGAGGCGTGCGGAAAACTTCGATCAGTTTGCCGGCCTTGCGTGTTCCGAGGCCCGGCGCCAGATGGAGCGCGAGCCAGTAGAGTTCGTCGTCAGTTGTTACGGCAGATGTCGCCACAGTTAGTATGTGGGACTAAGTTCGAAAGATTCTCAGGAAATGTGGGGGTCAGGCGCCGATTTCGCGGACGGCGGTCTGGGCGGCGGCAAGGTCTACCGCAATTGCCAAGCGGTCAAGAAGGCTCTCGAGAACGTCAATCTGCGAAATTGACTCTAGTTCGGGCAGATCACCAAGGTTGGGAAATCGCCGCGCCGCAACTCGGCGGATAACCCGGCGAATCTCCTTGAGGCAGCCCTCCTTTTCACCCAAGTCCTTCACATATTGGCAAAAGCCCGAAATCTCGATGAGGTCTTCAATTGCCTGCTCACTCAATAACATCTCACTCAACCTTTCAAGCAACCAGTCCGGATTGCTCTTATCATAGCGCAGCCTCGCGAGCGTTAAGGACTCCGTCATCAGACTGTTGTCGCGCGTTCGCTTGAGTCGCCGCGCGGCCTCCCCGATCTGTTCATCGCTCGCCCGCATCGCCATTACCCACGGCAACAGGCTCGGCCGGCCTGATTCCAGGGCTCTCGCGGCGTCCATCTCCCACAGCTTCACAACCCGAAAGCGCACTCGCAGCAAAAGCCCACCCGCGTCAACAGTGTGCTCCTCAGGAACTACTCGTGGAGCATACTCTTCGGCTAGCAGCACCAACGTTGTCTCGACCGGCTTGTTGTGGACCAGCCACAGCATCGTCCCATACCGCGCGAGTCGATCGGGCACGTCACTGCGATAGCGGGTCTGAGCCTCGAAGTGGCAGATCCACTGACGCTGTTCCTCGGTCACAAGATAGGCATGATCCGCATGGATCGGCTGCACTTGCAATTCCCGCTCGACGGGCTCGATCGAAACCGGCGCATCCAGCGGCACCCCGGCGAACAAATAGAGAAAGCCGCGTGGATCGTCCTCAGCGAACAGCTTCACCGCCTGGTCAAACGGTTGGTTCAAATGGATTAGTGCCGGCTCGACAGAGAAATTCTCTCACCCATCAAAGATTCTTAGAACGGAAATCGATCTTTTTGATTTGCCTTTTGATCGCCCATCCGGTAACCTGAATTCATCGCTGCACAGCGATTGTGCGGCGGTGTATCGGGTCGAGTCTACCTGGACCAAGGCGTCCGATTTCAAGTTAGCTGAAATCCGTAGTCGAAAGGACGCCATAGTTGTCTCTGCCTCTCGAGCAACGCGCCACGGAAGACGGTCTGCAGTTCCTGCTGACTCCAACCAGCGCCAGTCCGCGCTTTTGCGGGGCGTCGCAACTGGCCGAGCTTCCGCCTCCGCCCGGCCCCGGCGAGCAATATCGCTTTCACTTCGACATGACGAAGTGCATCGGCTGCCGCTGCTGCGAAGTCGCGTGTAACGAGCAGAATAACAACCCGGCCGAGATTCACTGGCGCCGGGTCGGCGAAATCGAAGGCGGCTGGTGGCCCCACACGCAGCGCCTGTATCTCTCGATGGGCTGCAACCACTGCCTGGATCCGGCTTGTCTCAATGGCTGCCCGGTTGACGCGTACTCGAAGGATAAGATCACGGGCCTGGTGCAGCACAGCGCAGACGCCTGCATCGGCTGTCAGTATTGCATCTGGAACTGCCCGTATGGGGTGCCACAGTTCAACCCGGAGCGCGGTGTCGTCGGCAAGTGCGACATGTGCTACGGGCGCCTCGCCACTGAGCAACTGCCCGCGTGCAGCGCTGCATGCCCTCAGGAGGCGATCCGGATCGAAACCGTAAACATCGCCGAGTGGAAGCGCGGATTCCCGCTCGATGCCAACAGTCCCGGCATGCCACCCGCCGAGGAGACGATCTCGACGACGCGCATCACGCTTCCTGAAACGATGGCGTCCGAGTTGCAGAAAGCGGACTATCATCGCGTCCGTCCCGAGAACCCGCATTGGCCGCTGGTGTTCATGCTGGTGCTGACGCAGCTCTCGGCCGGCGCGTTCGCCGTATTGTCGTTCAGCGAGCGGTGGCTCCATGGTGCGACCCTCGCTTCGCTGGCGGTGGCGCTGCTTTCGCTCGCTGCATCGACCTTGCACCTGGGCCGGCCGATCCATTTCTATCGCGCGCTGAAGATGTGGCGGCGGTCGTGGCTAAGCCGCGAAGCACTGTTCCTCACTCTGTTTGCCGCCGCTGCGCCCGGTGCTGCGTACTTCGGGTCCAAGGCGCTCGCCGTTTTCGCGGTTTTGGCAGGTGCGGCGGGCATATTCTCGAGTGCTCGCCTTTACATCGTTCCGGCGCGCCCTGCGTGGAACAGTGGTTACACGCTCGCCGATTTCTTCTCGACCGCCTTACTGCTGGGCTCGCTCTGTGGCGGCTGGACCGTCGGCGCGATCGCCGGCGCGTCCGCGCAGCTTTTGGTCCAGGCC
>JBOGMR010000751.1:0-6399 GCA_050746825.1 Bryobacteraceae bacterium
CCTCCACGTCCCGCCCCTCTCGCGCGTCATAGCTTGCAAGCGCTATGCCTCGTGCCCTGCTCCTGCTGGCCGTCGCCGCTTCCCTCCACGCCGGTGCCGTTCGCGGCGTCGTCCTCGAACAAGCCTCCGGCCGTCCGCTCGCCCGGACCGTGGTCATCCTCGACCCCATCCCCCAACCCGGCCTCGGCAAGCCCAGGCAACTCACCACTCGCGCCAGCCGCGGCGGCAGCTACGTCTTCCCCTCGGTCGAACCCGGCCTTTACGTCTTGCAAGCCACGCACCCGGGCTATTTCCCCGCTGCCTACGGCCAACGCGCGCCCGCCGGCAGAGGAGCCCCCATCGAGGTGACCAAGGAATCGGAGCTGTTTGCCGAACTGCGGCTCCGCCACAAGGGCGCCATCACCGGCCGCGTCCTCAACGAAAACGGCGTCGGGAGGGCCGGCGTCAACGTGGTCGCCTATCGCGCCCGCATGCCACTCCGCAGCGCCGGGACCGCCGTGTCGGACGATCGCGGCATCTACCGCGTCCATGGCCTCGACCCCGGCAAATACTGGATCCGCTCTGACTCCCACACGCTCGACGACGGTTCAGGCTGGCTGCCCATCTTCGGCTTCCAGGCCCGTGAAACCCGCGACGCGCTTGTCCATCGGGTCACAGTCGACACCGACACCCCGAATGCCGACGTGACTCCCGAGCCCGGCAACTTGTTCCGCCTCGGCGGCGTCATCTCCTGCGATATCGGCGGCCCGGTGATCGTGACGCTTTCGTCCGAAACCGGCCGCCGACGCGCCAAATCTTCCTGCCCGGTCGGCAGCTACCGCTTTGACGGACTTGCTCCGGGTCCCTACGAAGTGCTTGCCGCACTCGAGGACGGCGCCGGGGCCGGCTTCCTCGAGACCGTCGTCGCGCGCGACAACAATGCCGGCGGTGTCAGAATCACAACCCTGCCGGCGGTCAGCTTCGAAGTCCGGCGCGAGGGCTCCACTTCGGTCACCGATATCCCGCTCACCGTGTCCGCCCGCCGGCGCGACCTGGCGGAATTCGAAGCCGATCAGGAGATCACACGCCCAAGTGCGAATCTCGCTCCGGGCTACTGGGAGATGCGCGCAACGCCTCCGCGAGGTCACTACGTGGAATCCATCGTCAACATGCGTGGCACCGTCCGCCGTCCGGTGCGAACTGATCCTGAGCAGGCCTCCGACTGGTTCCAGGTCCTCGTCGAAACGCCTCCTCCAGGCACGCGAATCAGGATTACGCTCTCCGATAAGGCAGCGCAAATCGCAGGCCGCGTGGTGAGCGACGGCAAGCCCATGCCCGGCGTGCCCGTCTTCCTCTGGCCCGTCGCCGAGTCCGCGCGCCGCTCCCTCGGCGGCCCTCCGCAGTCGCTTTCCGACATCGAGGGCCGCTTCCGTTTCGAGAGCCTTCCACCCGGCGACTACCGCCCCCTCGCCAGCTTTGACGTGAACGAGATCGATCCCGAGACAATCGACGCCGCCCGCGCCTCCATCATCCGCGCCGAGCCCTCGCAGACCAAAACCATCGAGCTCCCCGTCTGGCTCGCGCCCTGGTAGGACAGGCCGCCCGCCGCCGCTATCCCATGACTCAATAACCGCGCGCGAAATCGCCAGCCGGCGCTTGCACGTGGTCCGTCGCACACCCACCTGGTACTTCGTCGCTCGGTTCAAGGGTGCGCCGTGGCAGCTTCGAATTGCCGCAGCTCAGCCCCTCCCCCTGGGCGGCAGTGAAAACGTGACAAGAACAATAACCAGAAAGACGACCAGGTAAAACGCCGCATTCAGTCTGATCGTCATGCCACTACGCGGCCACCACCGCTTCGCTCCCGCCTCGCACGACTCGCTGACTTTCGGTCCGGCGTACCAACCGCTGCAGATCTGCCCTGCCGGCAGCCGCGCCTTCGCAATGTCGTTCTCGATCGCCCTAACTCTTTCGACGAGCACCTCCACCAGGTTGCCGTGCCGCAATTCCACTACGAAGAACAGAAATGTCACGCCGGGCAGAGCGATTCTCAGCACCCACTCGCTGATCGCAATCTTGTCCGTGTAATACGCCGCGAGGATACCGCCAACGATCGTGAGCAGCCAGCCTCGCAGACTGAACATGTGTCCCTCATGCCGCGTGATGATTCCTTGAAGACGGTCCAGCTCATGATGCGCTTCTTGAATTTCGTCCATGGCAACCTTCCGTGGCGCGCATCAGGCCCGCCGCGCCCCGTCATTCTTACTTCTACTTCTGCCCTCCGTTGCCCGTCACAAACTCCAGTTCCTGCTGCTTCGGCGCCCCCGGCTCGAAACACCTGCGGCAACGCGCTTCGTACATCCCCGTTGCGCCGACCACAATCAAGTCGTCCGACTCCACCAGCCTCTGCGTGTGCTTGGCCGGATTGCCGCAGCGCATGCAGATCGCGAGCGTCTTGGTAATCGACTCGGCGAGCGCGAGCAGATCGGGAATCGGCCGGAACGGGCGGCCCATGTAGTCGGTGTCCAGGCCCGCGATGATGACCTGCTTTCCGGAATCGGCGAGTTGGCCCGCGAGGTCAACGAGCGCGGGACCCAGGAAGTTCGCCTCGTCCATACCGACCACTTCACCTCGCCAATCGATGGCGCGAAGGATGCCGGCGACATCCTCCACGACTGTCGACTTGATCCGCACTTCGCTGTGAGAGACGATCTCGCCGGCGGAATAGCGGTTGTCGATGACGGGGCGGAAAACCTGCACTCGCTTGCGGGCGATCAAAGCGCGGCGAAGGCGGCGGATCAATTCTTCACTCTTGCCGGAGAACATCGGTCCGCAGATGACTTCTATCCAGCCGATGCCGCCCTTGACGATTTCCATCTGGCGCTTACCCTTCGAGGACAAAACTCTGGCCGCGGCGCGGGATTTCCACCGGAATCCGATACCGCTCCTCGATCGCCTTGGCGAGTGCGGCCTGCGGGCCAGGCTCTCCATGCACTAGAAACACCCGCTTGAGCCCCGGAGTAACCGGCTCCATCCAATGCAGCAGCTCGCCCTGATCGGCGTGACCGCTGAGCTCGTCGAGAACCTCAACTTCAGCGCGGAGGCGCATCGGCTCGCCGAACACACGCACCTCCGCCCACTTCTCCACCAGCTTGCGGCCGAGTGTATTTTCCGCCTGGTAGCCGGTGATGAGCACTGTGTTGCGCGGGTTCTCGATGTTATTCCGCAAATGATGCAGGATGCGCCCGGCCTCGCACATGCCCGAAGCGGAGATCACCACAAACGGCCCGTGCATATCGTTGAGCTTCTTCGAGTCGGCGACGTCGCGGATGTACGTGAGGCGGTGGAAACCAAACGGATCGACGCCGCCGGTCAGGTACTGCCGTGTCTCTTCGTCAAAGCACTCGGGGTGCCTGCGGAAGGTCTGCGTCACGTCGACGGCGAGCGGGCTGTCGACGAAGATCGGGATATTCGGGATGCGGTTCGAGTTGGCCAACTCGTGCAGCGCCAGTACGAGCTGCTGCGTCCGTCCGACGGCGAACGCGGGCACGACGATCTTGCCTCCGCGCCCCGCTGTGCGATTGATGACCTCGGCGAGCCGGTCGGCGACGACTCCGCCGGCCTTGTGGAAGCGGTCGCCATAGGTGCTTTCGAGAATCAGGTAGTCGGCCTTGGGCACCTTCTCGGGATCGCGCAGAATGGGCAGACCCTTCCGGCCGACGTCGCCCGAGAACGTGAGGTGGATTCCGCCGGCCTCGAGCGCCACCGCCGAGGAGCCCAGCATATGGCCGGCGTCGAACGCGCGGTAAGTGACGCCGCCACCGGCTTTTTTCTCCTGGTGATATTCGACCGGGGAAAAAAGCGATAGCGTGCGCTCCGCGTCTTCCATGCTGTACAACGGCTCCACCGGGCCTTCGGTCTCAGGCCGGTTCTTCCCGCGCCGCTTTTTGATGAACTCAGTGTCCTTCTGTTGGATGTGGGCTGTGTCGCGAAGCATCGATTCACAGAGATGGATGGAAGCCAGCGTCGTGTAGATAGAGCCGGAGAAGCCGCGCTTGACGAGTGTGGGCAGATTGCCGCTGTGATCGATGTGGGCGTGTGAAAGAATCACGGCGTGGATCGACGAGCCCTCGAACGGCACGTTGCGATTGATTGCGTCGGCGTCTTTGCGGCGGCCTTGAAACAAGCCGCAATCGAGCAGGATGCGTTTGCCGCCCGTTTCGACCAGGTGCATCGACCCGGTCACGGTCTGCGCAGCGCCCCAAAAGGTGATCTTCATGGTTGAAGGTAATATTATGATGGACTCGGACGCTTGGTGGGGCGGGCGGTTCCGCCTGCCCGGCAATTTGGAGATAACGTGAAATCTCGAACCTGGCTCTTGATCTTCCTCTCATCCGCGGCGCTCGCCCAGAAAAAACCCGTAACCATCGAGGCCGCCGCCACCACGCCGCGCGTGCGATCCGCCGTAACGTGGGCGCCCGACGGCAAGCGCTTCGCGTTTCGCCAGGGCCGCTCGATCTGGCAATACGAAGTCGCGTCCGGCTTGAAGAAGGAGCTCGCGTCTCTAGCCGAGCTCGAAGGAAAAGCCGTCAAGGGACCCGCGCCCGAGGCCTTCGCGTGGCGCAACCGCCGAGTTACCGAACGCGCGTTCGACTGGTCTTCGAGCGGGCGGGAGATGCTGGTGTCCGAATCCGGCGATTTGTTCCTGGTGCGGCTCGAAACCGGCAAGTGGGAGCAGCTCACGGCGACTGCGGAGCCAGAGCACGATCCGAAGTTGTCGCCGGACGCTCGGCTGGTGTCTTTCCGGCGCGGGCACGACTTGTACACGCTGGAGATCGAAGGCGGGAAGCTGCATCGGCTGACTACCGACGGCTCATCGACGCTGCTCAACGGAGAACTCGATTGGGTCTATCCCGAGGAGCTCGCACTGGGAACGGCGTACTGGTGGTCGCCGGATTCGGCCAGGATCGCGTATCTGCAACTGGACGTGAGCCGCGAGCCGATTTTTCCTCATGCGGACCTGCTCAGCCCGCGCGCGCGCTACGAACCGCAGCGGTATCCGAAGGCGGGCGAACCCAATGCGGACGTCCGGCTCGGCGTGGTGGCGGCGAAGGGCGGAGCGACGCGTTGGATGGATCTCGGCGATCCGCGTGACGCGCTGCTGGCCCGGGTGGCTTGGCTTCCCGGCAGCAAGCGCGTGTCGGTGCAGCGTTTGAATCGCGTGCAGAATCGCCTCGACCTGCTCGCTGCCGATGCGGCGAACGGTACGGCGACTGTCTTGTTGCACGAACAAGACCCGTACTGGATCAACGTCAAGGACGATCTGCAGTTTCTGAAAGACGGGCGGCATTTTCTGTGGGGCAGCGAGCGCGACGGTTTCCGCCATCTCTATCTCTACGAAATCGCGGACAGCGGCCCCGCGAAAGGCAAGCAGATCACGCGCGGCGAGTGGGAAGTCACCGATACCGCCTGCGTCGATGAAGGCGCAAAGCAGATCTATTACGTAGGCTCCGCGGAAAGTCCGCTCGAGCGCCAGTTCTATCGCATCGGATTCGACGGCAAGCGCTCGCAGCGGCTCTCCTCCGCGGCTGGCACGCACGCGATCTCGATGGCCCCGACCTGCGAGTTCTACATCGACAGCCACTCCAGTCTCACGTCGCCGGCGGCGCGAACGCTGCACTCGCGCGACGGCAAGCAGATCGCCGTTTACCAGGAAGCGGACCGGCGAGTGGCGGATGAGTATGAACTGCTGCCTACCGAGATCGTGAAGGTGAAGGCCGCCGACGGCGCGCTGATGTACGCGCGTCTGATTCGTCCGTCCGGGTTCACCGAGAGCAAGAAGTATCCGGCGGTGGTGATGGTGTACGGCGGACCCCACGCGCAGGCAGTACGAAACACCTGGGCCGGCGCGACGTGGGACCAGGCGCTGGCGCATCGCGGGTTCGTCATCTGGCAGCTCGACAATCGCGGATCGGCGGGCCGCGGGCACGCCTGGGAGTCGGCGGTGTTTCGCAACCTCGGAGCGAAAGAGGTCGAGGATCAGAAGGAAGGTGTGCGTCACCTGGTGTCGATGGGATTCGTCGACTCCGCGCGCATCGGCATCTACGGCTGGAGCTACGGCGGCTACATGACGCTCAATTCGCTCGCCAACGCGCCGGACATTTTCCGCGCGGGCATCGCCGGCGCTCCTGTGACCGACTGGCGCAACTACGACACGATCTACACCGAGCGCTACATGGGCCTGCCGCAAGACAACGCCGCCGCATACGAGCGCAGCTCGCCCGTCAACAAGGCCGCCTCAATCCAGGCGAAGCTGATGCTGGTGCACAATTTCGAAGACGACAACGTTCACTTTCAGAACACGCTGCAGATGATCGACAAGCTGGAGCGCGCCGGCAAGCGTTTCGAGCTGCTGCTCTATCC
>JBOGMR010000752.1:0-2798 GCA_050746825.1 Bryobacteraceae bacterium
TCCTCGAGCTGCGTGAAACGCTCGCGCGCGGACTGCTGATCCTGAACCGACGCATTCAACTTCGTCTCAACTTGCCCAAGACGCAGGCCGGCTGAGGTGAACGAACTTTGCAGCGCGGGCAGCTCGACCATTGCCCTCGAATACTCTTTCAGAGTGGGATAACCAAGCCACAACCCGACGCCCAGCGCTGAAAGAAGAGTCAGGAAGGCAAGCCCCCGGACCCGGTGGCGCCATCGCAGTGCTTCTTCTTCGTACCGTGTCCGCAGAAAACGCGGCTCGGGCAGCCGGTCGCGAGGATCGGCTCCGGGCTCGCGGCCAAACGAAGAACCAGGGGCGGTGCGGTTGTCGCTCATGACGGAATCGCGCATACGTATCCCTCCGGAGCGCATTGCAGCAATCGGTTGGCCAAGAGCGAAACCCGATGGTAACTATCTGGCCTACAGAACGATCTAACAAGATAGACGCGACTCGACCGGCAAGTTCTGCCCCAATACCAGGTAAGAACTTCCGCTTCGAAACGTGCCCTCGGAGCCCTCACTCCAGGAGGATGGGATGGAGAATATCCGAAAGTCGTTCCTGTGGGCAGTGGCGATTCTGTTCTTCGCTTCGTTCTCTGCCTCTCAGCTCAGCGCGCGTGAGCCCTCGCCGAGAGTGCAGTCGAAGCTCGCGGAGAAAGTCCGGCGCGAGCTGGTGATGCTTCCGTTCTTCGGCGTGTTTGACAATCTCGCGTTTCGCGTCAACGGCTATCACGTGACTCTGTGGGGACAGGTCACGCGTCCGGCGCTGAAGAGCGGCGCCGAAGCAGTTGTGAAGCGGATCGAAGGCGTCGAGAAGGTGACCAATCGGATCGAGGTGCTGCCTCTGTCGCCCCACGACGACCGCATCCGTAGAGCGGCTTACCGCGCCATCTACGGGCACACAGCGCTCAACCGCTACTCGCTCGGCGCGAATCCGCCCATCCGCATCATTGTGCGGAACGGGCACGTTACGCTCGAGGGCGTCGTCGCGAATTCGATGGATCGCAACATGGCCGGCATCCAGGCCAACGGCGTGCCGGGCGTTTTCCCGGTGACCAATCGTCTGCGCGTAGAGACGTGACGGAACGGCGCCGCATACCATATAAGAAATGCCCGCGCCGCCCTATCGTTCCTATGTGCTGATCTCGCGTGGACAGATCGCCCGCAATTTCCTGAATGTGAAAGCCGCGGTTGGACCGCGCATCGAAGTGCTCGGCGTGGTGAAGGCCGACGCGTACGGGCACGGCGCCATCGAAGTGGCCCGCGTGCTCGAGGCGGAAGGCGCCCGATGGCTGGCGGTCAGCTCCGTCGAGGAAGGAGCCACGCTGCGCAGAGCGGGCCTCAAGGCGCGCATTCTCGTGATGGCCGGCTTCCTTCCCGACGAGTTGGATGTTTTGGTGGAGCAGCAGCTCACGCCGGCCGTGCACTCGCTTGCCGATGTCGCCGAACTCGAGCGCCTGGGGCGGCGGCTCGGCCGCGAGATTACGTTCCATTTGAAAATCGACAGCGGCATGAGCCGGCTCGGTACTCGGGCGCAGGTGGCGGAAATCCTGGAGACTCTATCGACCCTTCGGGCTGCGCGGCTTGAAGGGCTCATGACCCATTTCGCGTCCGCCGCCGACTACTCCAGCGCTCAAACCGACCAGCAGGTTTCGCTGTTCCACGAGGTGCTTGTCCCGCTCAAACATGCGGGCGTGACTCCCGAGTACGTGCACCTGTCGAGCACCACCGCCGTCGCCTATGGCCGCACGGAAGCCTGGCACAACATGGTGCGGCCGGGCCATGCGCTGTACGGTTACGTTTCCCCTGCCCGCGGCGCGGCGCCTGCGCCCATCCTCGAGGTGAAACCGGTCCTTACCTGGAAGGCGAAGATTCTCGTTGTCAAAGATCTCCCCGAAGGCGCGCTGGTGGGCTACGGCGGATCCTTTCGAGTGTCACGCCCTACGCGCGTCGCAGTGCTCGCTCTCGGCTACGCCGACGGACTGCCGCACAGGCTTTCGAACAAGGGCCGCGTCATCGCCGGCGGCAAGCCCGCTCCGATCCTGGGCACCGTGTCGATGGACCTGACGACGATCGATCTCACGCAGGCCCCGTCGCTGCGGCCGGGCGACGAAGTCACGATCCTTGGCGCAGAGGGCGAGGCCCGCCTCGATGCGCAGCAGATCGCCCGTCTCGCCGGCACGATTTCTTATAATGTGCTCTGCGGGATCAGCCCGCGCGTGAAACGCGTCTACGTTGATTAGCGCGGACCGCTGAACTGGAGGCCGATGATCGAACGCGAAGAGTCCCCCGTTGATCCCGGCCGCCGTGCATTCCTGATGACCAAGCTCGCCGCCGGTTTTGCCGCCGGCAAACTGCCCCTCACTTTTCTCGCACTCGCGTCCGCCGCGATGGCGCAGGGCCGCTTTACCACGGAATTGTGGAATGACATCCGCCCGATCTACGGCAGGACGCTCGATCATGCCTATCTGAAAGGCCTCGCCGACGGTACGCTGGTCCGTTCACGATTCGACTTCTACCTCGAGCAGGACGCACTCTACCTTCGCGCGTTCGCTCAAACGCTCAGCGTGCTGGCGGCGAAGGCCCCGCGCGAGGAGTGGTCTGTGACGCTGAACCGGCATGCGGTGGAGTCGCTCGAGGTGGAGCGGCAATTGCACGAATCGCTACTGCGGGGGCGGCGTTCGACGGCCGCCGCGCCGGTGAATTACGCATACACCAACCATCTTCTGGCCACCGCGTTTCGCCAGAGCTTTGGTCACGGACTCGCCGCGGTGCTACCTT
>JBOGMR010000753.1:0-4131 GCA_050746825.1 Bryobacteraceae bacterium
AGGCACGAGTGCCTGCGCCACGTGGCGATTAGTTGATGTAGACGAATTCATTGGCGTTCAGCATCACGTGCGACAGGTCGATGAGCGCGGCCAGCTCGGCGCTCTGCGCGCCCTTGGTTGCCTGGAACTGGCGCTGCTTTCGGATGAAATCGACTTGTCCGGCCATTTCGGTCTGGCTCGGCTCGCGGCTCAGCGCGATCCGGTAGAGCGCCTTGATCTGAGCGCCCGGGTCGTTGCTGCCCGCTTCCTTCATCACGCGCTCGGCCAGATGGCGCGCCTGCAGGTGCACGAACTCATTGTTCAGCAGCGTCAGCGCCTGCGTCGGCACGGTGGTGATGTTGCGCTTCTCGGTGGTCACGTTCTGATCCGGCTGGTCATGAACGTCGAACATCGGATACTTCATGCCGCGCTTCCAATACGCGTAAATGCTGCGCCGCCATGTCGCCGGCTCTTCCTTGGTGAGAATCCACTTCCCCTGCCGATAGCCGTCGCGCACCCGCTGCGGCAGGGAAGGGAAGAACGGCGGACCGCCGGCCTCCAGGTTGATCTGCCCGCTGGCCGAAAGGATGACATCCCGCATGGCCTCGCCGTCCAATCGCCGCACCGGATACCGCCACAGGAACACGTTGTCCGGATCCTTTTCGGCGTTCTGAGCGCGGTAGAACGTGGAACCCATCTTGTAGGCCTCCGAGTTCATGATCAGGCGGTGCATCTGTTTGATGCTCCAACCCTGGCGGACGAACTCGGTCGCCAGCCAGTCGAGCAGCTCCGGATGCGATGGCGCCACGCCCATCTTTCCGAAGTTGCCGGGCGTCGATACGATGCCCCGGCCGAAATGCCAATACCAGATGCGATTGACGATCACGCGCGCTGTGAGCGGGTTCTCCGCAGACGCGATCCACTCGGCGAGCGCCCGGCGCCGCCCGCTGCTGACGTAGTCGTCGCGCTCGGGCGGCTTGGCTACCGGCGGAAGCGTCCCGTTGATCAGCACCGTCAAATAGCCAGGCGGGATCACAGGGGCCTTGTTGTCGTCTTCCACCACCAGCCCATTTGCGCCGAAGTGGACCCATGGCACTTCGTATTTCGTGCCCGGATCCGGCAGGAAGGATTTCCCCAGGTCCGGATATTCGGGCCGGTAGGTTTTACCGGGTGAAGGTTCATCGCCCGGGCCGTCCGGAGCCAGGCGAAAATCGCCGTCGCGGATGCCTTCCACCGCATAGGGTGTTTCCGGCATTTGCTTTTCCAGCGCCGCGATCTGTTCGAGCAGCGCTGCACGGCGCTGATGATCGGCGTCGCTGACTCTCGGGCCGCCCCCGGCAGTCCGGTTCCGTGCGGCGCCTCCGTACCGTGGACCTTCCGCAAGATTCGGCGCCCGTTGTCCGGCAGTCGTAATCAAGGACAGCGCGGGATCCTCGCCCATGTAATTCGGATCGCCATCGCCGCCGCCGATGCCGCGCTCGAACTGCGCGGCCAGCAGTTTCTGGCCGGGTGTCCGTTGCTCCAGAGGCACTTTGATTGCGGCCTGGACCTCCTCCGGCAGCCGCGTCAGGTTGGCCTCGAACTGCGCCTTGCGGTACGGCGCCTCGATCCTGGCGACCTCTTTCTTGAGCGGCTCGAGCCCGGAAACAATTTCCCGCGTCTTGCGCTCCCATTCCCGGACCTGCTCTTTCGGCAGCAGGGGATGGTCGTAGTTCACGTACCCGAAGAACATCGCCACCGACCGGTAATAGTCCTTCCGCGTGATCGGATCGAACTTGTGGTCGTGACAGCGCGCGCAATGCACCGACAAACCCATGAAGCCCTGGAAGCTGGTGCGAACGATGTCATCGAGGTAGTCGTAGCGATAAAACGGATTGTCCTTTTCGCGGAAGCGCACGCGCGGTCCTACGCGATAGAAGGCGGTCGCGGTCACGGAATCATTCGTCGGATTGTCGAGCTCGTCGCCGGCAAGATGCTCGATGATGAACTGGTGGTATGGCTTGTCCTGGTTGAATGACTTGATGACGTAGTCGCGAAAACGCCACGCCGTGCTCACGTCGCGATCGTGTTCGAAGCCCGAGCTGTCGGCGTAGCGGACCACATCGAGCCAGTACCGCGCCCAGCGCTCTCCGTAGTGCGGAGAAGCGAGCAGCTTCTCGATCAGCTCCTGGTAGGCCTTCGGTGACGAACTGTTCACGAACGCATCCACTTCCGCCGGAGCGGGCACAAGGCCGATCAGATCGAGGTAAGCGCGGCGAATCAACATCGCGCGATCGGCTTGCGGCGCCGGGACCAGAGCCTTGTCATCCAGGGCCGCCTTGATGAACGCATCGATCGGATTCCGCGCCCAGCGTGCATCGCTCACCTTCGATGGCTCGCGGCGCACGGGCTTTTGGAATGCCCACCATTGGCGGTCCTGCGCGGTGATTACTTTCTCTTTGTACTCGTTGCCGTATCCGGATCCGGCTTGCGGCTGCGCGGCCGCCGCTGCGCCCCAGTTGGCGCCCTGATTGATCCAGTCCTTCAGCAACGCGACTTCGGGCGCGCTTAGTGCGGGCAGCGGCGCCATCGGCATCTGAGGCGCGACTTTGCCGGTCACACGATGAATCAGCAGACTCTCATCGCCCTTGCCGGGAGCGAGCGCCGGACCTTTGTCACCGCCCTTGAGGATCGACTCGCGCGTGCGCAGGTCGAGGTTCCCCATCTTCAGAGCTTCGCCATGACATTGGAAGCACTTCTTCTCCAGTATCGGGAGAACGTCCTTCGCTGTGGCCGGAGATTTTTGAGCGGCCAGTTGAGCGATTTGGGCGCCAGCCGCGGTACAGAACGCCAGCGCCAACAACCACCGCGTTGACCGCAGCGGGACCTTGCGCGAGATCATGACTTGCATGGCTCCAAATTCCTCCTGGAACCTTCCGTGCCGGAACGCACGTGTACTTGGGAACCTGTCTGCTAGTGTATGCCTCTCCGCGGCTCCGAGCAAGCCCGCCTGTGCCGTTTGTGGCGCCGGTGTCCGCTACCGGGATTGGGTTCGTTTGGCAAAAACTTACTTGACACACCCACGTTTATCCTTCATACTAGATTCATGGAAACGGTTCCCAAGACCCTGACGGACGCGATCAAGTACTATGCGGACCCTGACAACGCACTCCGGTACCTGATGTCTCTTCGTTGGCCGGATGGGATCGTGATTTGCCCATACTGCGACTCGCGGCCCTGTATGTTTCTCAAGACTCGCCGCATCTTTAAGTGCAAAGCGTGCCGGAAACAATTCTCTATCAAGGTCGGCTCGATCTTTGAGGATTCCCCGATTTCTTTGGAAAAATGGCTTGCTGCTATCTGGCTGCTTGCGAACTGCAAAAACGGCGTGTCGAGCTACGAAATTTCTCGGGACATCAAGGTCACCCAGAAGTCCACTTGGTTCATGCTTCACCGGATTCGCCTTGCGATGCAGGATGAGAACGCGCCGAAGTTGGCGGGCGTGATCGAAGCCGACGAAACGCTGGTTGGCGGGAAAGCCAAGAACATGCACTTGGACAAGTTGACCCGGCTTCGGATGAAGGGTGGACTTCATGGTGGTGGCATGGAAGGTAAGGCAATTGTGATGGGTCTGTTGGAGCGTCACACCAGACAGGCTCGCGTGAAGGTGCTGCCGAAGACACGACAGTTTCATGTTCGCCGCAACGTGATTGCGAACGTTGAGAAGGGCGCGACCGTCTACAGTGATTCGCTGAGGTCCTACGCGAATCTTCCGACCGACGGATTTGTGCATGACTTCGTTGACCATTCCGAAGCCTACGTCCGTGGGCACGTTCACACCAACGGACTGGAGAACTTTTGGAGCCTGTTCAAGCGGACTTTGAAGGGCACCTATGTAAGTGTTGAGCCGTATCATTTGCAAGCCTATGCCGACGAACAATGCTTTCGTTTCAACGAGCGCAAGACGGACGACGCCGCACGATTCGAGCGCGTCTGTCGGCAGATTGTTGGGCGTCGGATTACCTGGAAGCAACTAACCGGGAAAGAAACAACCAAAGAGCCTGTCTGCGCATGAAGCGTCAAGGTCGCGGCAAGCGCTCGCGGGCCTGATCCTGGCGCGGAGTACGAGTCTCTTTCGCGGGCTTCTTTTTGGACATCAACACGCGCATGAAG
>JBOGMR010000754.1:0-7226 GCA_050746825.1 Bryobacteraceae bacterium
GAAGCAAGGGCCAGCGGCACACCGATCGCAATCCCACATGATGTGAGCCCGAGCGCATCCCGAAGAACCATCCACACAACCCAGCTTTGCCGCGCTCCCAACGCCATTCTCACTCCGATCTCGCCGGTTCGTTCGGCAACCGCATAGGACAGCCGTCCATAGAGTCCGATCGCGGCGATCAGCAAAGCGAAACCCCCAAACAAAGCGGAGAGATTCGATACCATTCGCTCGCGAACCAGCGTCGCATCGACTCGCGCCTCCAGCGTGCTGAGCGACGATATAGGCACGTCGCGGGCCACCTCGCGGAGCTCACGCCGGACCAGAGAGATTAGCGCTTCCGGATTGCCGTTAGTCCGAATGCCAAACGTCAGGTCGCCATCCCGGGTTTGCAGGTAAGGCCGGTACACCATCGGCTCGGCGGGCTGCCGCAGGTTCTGATAATGGGCGTCTTTCACCACGCCCACCACTTCGCTTTCCGTCCCAAAGGCATCCAGCCGCTGGCCCAGAGGATTGCGATCCGGGAACATTCGCCGCGCAACGCTTTCGCTAATCACAGCAACCGCCGGGGCAGTAGCATCATCTCGCTCACTCACTTCCCGGCCAGCCAGTAACGGGATTCCCATGGTTTCAAAGAAACCCGGGCCCACGCTGTTGATGCTGAAGTCGTTGGTCGTGATGGCGAGCCCGCCGAGCGGCGGCTGCGCCGAAAGCGCCACAGACTGAACTCCCGGCAACGCGTGAATGCGGCGATACAGCTCCTGGTAAAGCTGGACGGTTCGTGGTCCCCGGTAATTGCTCAGCCCGGGTCGAAGGCTTACCAGAAGGATGCGATCTTTCCGGAAGCCCGCGTCAACCTGCTGGAGGTTGCGGAGGCTCCCCATCAACAGGCCCGCCGAAACGAGCACAATCACGCATAAGGCGACTTGAGAGACGATCAGCGCCGCCGGCCAACGTCGCGACCCGGCCTTGAGGCGTGCTCCGTGCTGCGCGACGGTGATGTCCCTTTGCCGGATGGCGCGGAGCGCCGGCACGATGCCGAACAAGATTCCCGTTAGCAAGCTCACGGCGGCGGTAAATGCCAGCGCTCGCGTGTCGAGCGCAAGATCCAGCAGGACCGGCGTCCGTCCGCGCGACATGGCTTGCACCAGCAGCGGGCTCGCCATCCACGCGATTCCGAGAGCGAGAAGGCCTCCGAGGCCGGACAGCAGCACGCTCTCCGTCAGAAGCTGGCGGAGGAGCCTGCTGCGGCCGGCGCCCAGTGCGATTCTGAGATCGATCTCCTGCCGCCTTCCGCTGGCCCGCGCGAGCAACAGGCCGGCAAGATTCGAGCACGCGATCAACAGGACCAACGCGACCGCGCCCATCAGAATTCGGAGCGGCAGGGAAAACTGCCTGCGCAACTCCCCCAACCCGCGACCCGCCGGGACCACTTCCAATCTTGGCGCCGGCCCTCTCCCTTTCCCTTTGGAAGTCTGCGCGATGCGCGAGTCTCGCACGGCAAGGTCGGCTTGCACCTGTTCGATGGAGAAACCGGGCTTCCGCCGGCCCAGCAGACGAAGCCATCGCATGTCCGACTTGGACGCCAGCGGCAAGCCCGGCATCACCGCCGCCCAACTGGCGAGCGGAATGATGACGTCGGCCGGCGTGCCCGGCTCCAGTCCGGTAAATCCCCGCGGCGCTACCCCGACAATGGTGAACGACCGGCCTTGCAGATCGATCGTCTGTCCGATGACGCTCCGGTCCGCTCCGAACTGGCGCTGCCAATAGCCATAGCTCAGAACCGCCACAAACGAACCGGAAGGCGTCTGATCGTCCGTCTCCGTGATCAGGCGCCCGAGTGCAGCGGAAACACCCAGGATCGAAAAACAGTTCCCCGCCGCGAGCATGCCCTCAGTGAATTGCGATTCTCCCGATATCGTGACACGCACGCGCCAATGCCGGGAGGCGCACACTCCGCCGAGCGTTTCGCTACCGGCAAACGCCTCACGATGCCGCGAGCTCAGCATATTCGTTTGGGAATCGGCGAAACGGTGCGTCACCAATACGAGTTCGTCCGGCGACCGGACCGGCAGCGTCCGCAGAAGCAGCGCGTCAAACAGGCTGAAGATGGCCGTGTTGCCGCCGATGCCTAATGCCAAAGACAGCACCGCGGCCGCCGCGAAGCCCGGATTCTTGCGAAGCCCGCGCAGTCCGTAGCGGACGTCCTGAATGAGCGTATCCGCAAACGCGTACCTCCAGGAATCGAGCGTCTGTTCCGTGATGAGCGTGGGATTTCCCAACTCCCGCCGGGCCTGCGCACGAGCATCGGCGGGTGGCGCGCCCGACTCGATCAGGCGCTGCTCCCGCATGGCGAGATGGAATTGCAACTCTTCATTCGCGCGAGCGTGCAGCCTGCGCCGGGTGAACAGGGCCGCAAGCCGAGTCCGCACGTCAATCCAGAGCTGCTTCAGCATCATGGCGCCAAAGGATCGATCACCCGATTGACCGCCTCCACCATGCGCCGCCAGTTGGAGACTTCGACGGTGATCCGCCTGCGCCCGCGTGGCGTGAGCTTGTAAAAACGCGCCCGGCGATTGTTATCGGAAACGCCCCACGCCGACTCAATCAGACCCTGCGACTCAAGCCGGTGCAGTGCTGGATAGAGGGATCCCTCTTCTACATGCAGATCATCCGACACGTCGTGGAGGTACTCGGCGATCCCAAATCCGTGCATTGATCCGCGAGCCAGGCGCGAAAGGATCAGCAAATCCAGCGTCCCCATGGCTTCTGTACCCGGCTTTTGGGGCCTTCCCATAGATTTTTGATATGAGTATGCGCCCGAGCCGCCCAACTTGTCAAGCGGCAACCTCCGAGCCCATTCTTGTGCCGGGAATCGAACGGCTTGACAGGAGTAACTCTATCTATATAGACTTATGATTGAATGCAGCGCGACCGCCGCCCCTCCGAGCAAACGCTAAGCGTCCTGCGCGCGCTTGCGGAAGACCCGGCCCAGTGGCGGCACGGTTACGACTTGTGCCAGCAAACCGGACTCAAGGCCGGAAGCATGTATCCGATTCTCATCCGGCTCGCGGATCGCGGCTGGCTCGAGACCTCCTGGGAGACCACGATTTCAGCCGGTCGTCCGCCGCGGCATCTCTACCGCTTGACTCACACTGGACTCGACTTCGCAAAGGAACACGCGGTCGGCCGGGCGAGTGCTGCGCGAACGAAACACGCCCGCCTGCGGCCGCGAATGGAGGGAAGTTCGTGAAGGGCGCGTTGGACATGCCAAGCCGGTTGTTGGCCTTTGCCGTACGGCGAATGCCGCCCGCTCGCAGCGAGTGGGGCTCGGCGATGCTGGCCGAATTGGCCGGGTTGCAAGACTCCCCCGCTCGATGGGAATTCGCGCTGGGTTGCACATGGGTGGCGGTTTTTCCGCCTGGAACCGGAGGACTTATGCACACTATAAAAACCAACATGATCACGGCGACGCTCGTCAGCACGGTCCTGGTGGCGCCTTTCAGCTACCTCGAGTTGCGCTACGGGACGCACAACTACTCTCGCTTTCCGTATGAGCTCTTCACCATCTTGTGGCTTTTGGCGGCAGCTTTCATCCTTGTAGCGGCTCCCCTGGTACGCGCCGCGCGAGCCCGAGAGAACCTGCTGGGGCGCCCTGGACTGCTCATGGTGCGCGTCGTTTTTCTCGTGTTTTCGGCACTGTTTTGGATAGGCCTCGTTAACGATCAGATGCCCTGCTTTCTCGGCGTCCCGAACTGCGACTAAACACGACGCCGTTACTGTTTGCGTATGCCAATGACCACTCCCTAACGGTCGTGGCTCAGAAGCCCCCGCGAACGCACACCTTCCCGAAGACGCTTCGTGAAGACCATTTGGGGGATGGTTGTTACGGCGCCATTGCCTGGCCGGAGTAGTGCACGTGAACGAGTTGCCAGCGGTTCCCGGCCTTTTCATAGATTTGCGTTTCCCTACCATCGGTTTGAACCGCTAATCCGTCTTTGCTTTGTTTGGCGGCGAAGTGCCAATAGAACTCGGCCCACGCGGATTCGCCGTTTACATGTACGGACACATCGCGTACGGTTAGCTTGCGTTCCGAAAAGGCCGAGCCAAAGAACTTGTAGATTCCTTTCACTTCGTCCCAGCCGCGTGCGTGACCCGCGGGGTTGATCAACGATACTTCCGCCGAAGTTCGCCAAACCTGCGAGGCGAGATCGATGTCCGCCGCGTCCAGAGCTGCGGTGTACTTTGCGATCTGTTGCCGGATGGCATCCTTGGCGGCTTGGGCGTCACCCGAGTGATTGCGGGATGACTCACACGAAACGGTTAACGCGACAGCGGCGCACAGACTGAACGCCCGCGTATTGACAGCCCTTGCCCTATACGGGTTTTTCACAGTTGATCGCCCAAGTGATTCCAAACCGATCCGTGAGCACACCAAAACGGTGAGCCCAGAACGTTTCCTGAAGCGTCATGCGAACGATCCCTCCTTCTGCCAGTTCCATAAACAGGCGTTCCGCGTCGCCTTCACCTGGGTTCAGAGTGATGGAGAAGCCCCTGGGGGACTCATACGAGCCTGGAGCAGAATCCGATCCCTGCAATCTGGTATCGCCAACGACGAGCGTGGCGTGAAGAATCTTGCTGCTCCATTCCGCGGGCGCGTCCTTGGCCATGGGCGAATCGCCCCAGGTGAGCATGAACGTAATCTTGCCGTTCAAGCAGCGTTCGTAATGCTTGAACGCGGCTTCACACTGGCCGTTAAACGAAAGATTGATGCACGGACTCAAGGTCATGAGACTCATTATGGCGGCCCCCCAGCTCGTAGTCTTGTAAAAATGGGAGCTCGCTCGAAATCCATGCCCTGGGGGAGCAACCGGCGAGGGCATTCCATTCGCGCGTCATGTGGGCCTGGTCGAAGTAACCGCACGCGGCGGCCACATGCGCCAAACCTGGCCGCTCGTCCTTGATCAACTGGCAGGCGCGCTCGAACCGGAAGACGCGGGCAGCGGTTTTGGGCGTCACCCCGATCGCGTCTCGAAATCGGCCGCTGAAGCGCCACCGGCTCCAGCCGATTTCGTCCGCGAGTCGCTCGATCGGCACAGCCCCGTTCGCTTTCTGGAGTCTCCGCCACGCCCAAGCGATTTCAGGCTGTGGACTGATTGGGTTGAGCTTCGAGAGTAACGCCCGATCCAGGATCGCGAAGCGCCGGCGCCACGTATTAGCCGCTCGAAGCATTTCGACGAGATCTCCGGCGCGGTTTCCCCAGATCTCGGAGAGATTCAGGACGAGCGATGATATTTCGGCGCTCGCAACACCCAAAATCGCTCGAACACCGAGTGGTCTGATGAAGACGTGCAACCCAAAAGCATCGCTTGTCTGCCGCACGATCGCAGGGGCGTCTTGCAGGCCACTCACCAATGCAGTAAAGGCCGACGGCCGTTGCGTTGAGTTGGGCATTTGAACCACTTCAATCGGACGACCCAGACTGATGATCAGATCGGCATCACTCGAGGGAAGCCCGGAGTGAGCGCCGGGTGGCAATCCGGACACCCGGAAGCCGGCATACTGGGCGATAAACGGACGCAAGGCCGGCGCAGGCAGGCTTACTGCCGTTTCCGAAATCGGACTGCTCATGCCGCTAGATTAGCTTATCCGAGTTCGAAGGCGGCTGCCGCGTAGACCAGGGCAGAGTTGGATTGGACGGCGGGCGCGCCGCGAGTCATCCTCATCAGCCGACGGCGGGGTTCGAATCCGAAGTCGCGCGCAAGTTTGACTGCCTGTGCGTTGCCGGGTAGGAGGTCCCACGCGATCGGTTCGTTCGGGTGGCGGGCGAGGAACCAGGTGAGGAGATGGCGGGCGGCTTCGGGGGTGCGGGCCACGCAAGGGCCGAAATAGGCGGAGACGCGGCCGGGGCGGCCCATGGCGAAACCTCCCTCGACGGAGGCGGTTTGGTGGACCGCGAGGCGGCGAAGAAGTTCGGATCGGCCGGCGCCGAAGGCTTCGAGATCGAGGGCGGGGTCCGGAGCGTAATTATCCACTGCCGATCTGGGCAGGCCGGAGACCTGCCCCACGTATCGTTCGATCACGCATTCGTCTTCAAAGCCCAGCTTGCGATAGAGGTCGTGGCCGAAGTCGGTTGCGTCGAGCTTCACGCACTCGATGCCCAGGCGGTCGAGTTCCTGGAGAGTGTGGATCAGGATTCGGCTCGCGATGCCACGGCCGCGAAACTCGGGCAGCGTCAGCACCATGCCGACCCAGGCCAGGCGCCTGCCATAGAGCGCCGCGCCGCCGGTCGCGGCCAGCACACCTTCCTCCTCGACGCCGAAACAGGCTTCGCCGCTGAGATCGATGAACCGCGCCCAGTCTTCCGCCGTCTGATTCCAGCCCGCGGCCTCGACCAGACGCATGGCTTGCGGGATGTCGGCATGCGTCAGGGCGCGAACGTTCACGACCGCGTTCCGAAGCAGTAGAGCGCACCCTCCGTGCGCACGTAGATGCGGCCGTCCGCGATCGCCGGCGTCGCCCAGCATTCTTCGCCCAGATCGCTGACGGCCAATAGCTCCCACTGGCCGCCGGCTTTGATCACCGACAGCATGCCGTTCATGCTGACCATGTAGACCTTGCCGTCGGCGGCCACCGGCGATGCGTAGTACGGATCGAGCGCGCCCTCGAGCCGGCCCTGCTTGAGCACAGCCCCGGTCGTGGGATTAAGCGTCGTTACGATGCCACCCTCGCGCAACACGTAGAGCACGTCTTTGTAGAGCAACGGCGACGGGATGTTCGGCAGCGATTTTTCGTGACGCCAGCGGATGGCTTTGCCGGTGAGATCGCCCTTGCCGCCAAGCTGAATGGCGAACAGGCCATTGCGGGCCGAGGCGCGCGCTTGATGGAATTTCCACTCGCGCTCGTCCAGGGAGCCGTCCTTGTCGAGGTCGATCAGGAACCAGATCTTCGTCATCTCGGGATCGGGCGATTCGGCTTTGGACAAGCGCCCGTCTTTGTCCGCGTCTTTGTCTTTCAAAACCTGCGCGAACGGCGGCACGACCGATGGCAGCCCCAACTCCGCGGGCGACGCCATCCAGGAATGGACGTACAGCATGTCGCCATCGAGCACCGGAGTCGACTTGGCCTGCCAGGCCATTCCGTCGAGCCACCACGCCATGTCGCCCGTGCCGGCCGCATGCGCCGTAATGCGAAACGAACCTGACACGATGATCTGCGCGGGCCCGCTC
>JBOGMR010000755.1:0-7564 GCA_050746825.1 Bryobacteraceae bacterium
CGGTGTAGGGTGAGCGACCGGCCAGAGCCGATGCGGCCCGTGACCCACTCCTTCTCTGCCGGAGCAAGTTGTGCGCCGCGCAACTCGAGCACTCTCCAGGTAACCAGGCCAAGGCAGAGCGTGACGATGCCCGGTAGCAGATAGGGCAAGTGGCGGGTCCACCCGGCAGAGGCGGCTTGGGCCGTCAGAAACGACGGCGGCGGCGCCGGTGCCGAGGGAGTCATCCGCGGTACGACGAGCTCCCACTCTCGGGCCTCAGGCATACTACCTTAGAATCTCATAGTACTATTACTGGACAATGTGCCACAAGATGTAGGGGTTGTCAACTAGATTATACAAAATAGACCATTAAACCTGAGGACAAGGCCCTAGGTCGACAGGAAACGGGAGTCCGAATGCCCTGGGTTTGAGCTAACGGTTCCGCGGAGCAGGCGTATCAGTTGACGTGCACGATCTTCGCTACGGCTTTCGGCAGCTTCGCCTCAATCCGGGTTTCGCGGTGGTCTCGATGCTTTCGCTCGCGCTCGGGATCGGTGCAAATACCGCCATCTTTCAGTTAGTCGACGCCCTCCGCCTCCGCAGCTTGCCGGTGAAATCACCGGAGGAACTGGTGGAGATACGCATTGGGAACTGGCGGGGCTCATCCGGAAATTTCAGCGGGCGCCGCATCATACTGACTAATCCGCTGTGGGAGCAGATCCGCGACAGGCAGGAAGCGTTCCGCCACGTCGCCGCGTGGGGCGACCGCCGGTTCAACCTGGCGCCGGGCGGCGAGGCGAGATACGCGGAAGGCTTGTTCGTGAGCGGCGATTTCTTCCACATGCTCGGCGTTCCCCCGGTTCTGGGTCGTGTGTTCACGCCGGTCGACGATCGTCGCGGATGCGGCGCGGCCGGCGCCGTGATCAGCTACGGTTTCTGGCAGAGGGAATTCGGCGGACAGGCCTCCGCGATTGGACGGAACGTGACGCTCGACGGCCATCCTTTTGAAGTGATCGGCGTGACCGCGGCGAGCTTTTTCGGCGTCGAGGTCGGCCGTTCGTTCGACGTGGCCATACCGTTGTGCGCCGAGCCGGTCGTCTACGGAGAGAACAGCGCGCTCGACCGCCGGCACTACTGGTGGCTCGCTGCGATGGGACGCCCGAAGCCCGGCTGGCCGCTGGAGAAAGTGACCGCCCAACTCGAATCGATTTCGCCGGCGGCGTTTGAAGCCACAGTACATCCGGGCTGGAGGGCGGAAATCGTTAAGAGCCACCTCGGATACAAATTGAAAGCGTACCCCGCGGCGTCCGGTGTTTCGAGATTACGCGAAGACTACGAACGGCCGCTCTGGCTCCTGATGGCGACGACCGGCCTGGTGTTGCTGATCGCCTGCGCGAATCTGGCGAACCTGCTACTGGCGCGGGCGAGCGTCCGGGCGCGTGAGATCGCGGTGCGGCTTGCCATTGGAGCTTCTCGCGCGCGCCTGGTGCGACAGCTCTTGTCGGAAAGTCTCACGCTCGCCTTGACCGGCGCCGCGCTCGGAGTGGTTCTCGCCAAAGTGCTCAGCCGCTTTCTGCTCGCGTTCGTCACGACGGGCCAGAATCCGCTGTTTCTCGACCTGAGCACGGACTGGCGCGTGCTCGGATTCACGTGCGCGCTGGCCGTGCTGACTTGCGTGCTTTTCGGCCTTGCTCCCGCACTGCGCGCTACGCGCGGTGCGCCGATGCCGGCCATGAAGGGCGGAGGCCGCGGAATGACCGTCGATCGGGAGCGATCCGGGCTGCGGCGCCTGCTGGTAGTTTCGCAAGTGGCGCTATCGCTTGTGCTCCTGGTGGGTTCGCTCCTGTTCGTACGCAGCCTGCGCAATCTGATCACGCTCGACGCGGGCTTCCGCCAGGAAGGACCGGTTGTCGCCAGCCTTGACCTTCGGCGGCTGAATTATCCGGTCGAGCGGCGGCGGATTCTGTATCGGCAGATTCTGGAGCGGCTGCGCGCCACGCCGGGCGTTGAATCCGCTGCGCAGGCCGGCATCGTCCCGATGAGCGGAGCCGTTTGGAACGACAGCATCGTGCTCGACGGCGAGACCGCGGACAGGCTCTCGAACTTCACCCGTGTTAGCGCCGCCTATTTCAAAACGATGGGCACGCCGATTCTAACCGGGCGCGACTTCGACGCGCGCGACACGTTGTCCTCGACGCGGGTAGCGCTCGTGAACGAGGCGTTTAGGAAGCGTTTCCTCGGAGGCGCCAGTCCGGCCGGGCGAACGTTTCGAATTCAGGTTGGCCCCGGTGAAGCAAGCCCTGTGCACCAAATCATCGGGTTGGTGAAGGACATGAAGTACCGCAACCTGCGCGAGGATTTCCCACCGACTGTTTTTGTGCTGCATTCGCAAGAGGCCAAGCCTGGCCCTTATGCAAGTTTCGTGCTGAGGTCCAACTCTTCGCTCTCGAATCTCCTCGCCTCCGTGAGGCGTGCGATCGGCGAGGTCAGTCCGGACATCTCGATGCAATTCCGGTCGATGCCCACCATGGTCCGCGAATCTCTGACGCGCGAGCGCCTGATGGCGACGCTCTCCGGATTCTTTGGACTTCTGGCAGGCGTGCTTGCGACGCTGGGACTCTACGGCGTGATGTCGTACATGGTCGTGCGGCGGCAGACCGAGATCGGTATCCGGATGGCGCTTGGCGCAGACCGCTTCAAGATCTCGAGGATGATCTTGCGCGAAAGCTCGCTGTTGCTGGGGATCGGGCTGGCCATAGGAACGGCGCTGGCGGTGTGGGCCGGAACCGCACTGGCGGCGTTCATGTTCGGGTTGAAGCCGAACGATCCAGCGACGATTGCGAGCGCCATCGCGCTGCTCGCGGGGGTCGCGTTCGCAGCCAGTGTCCTGCCGGCGCACCGCGCGTCGAGTCTGGATCCGATCCGGGCCTTGCGCGAGGAGTAACGCCAGCCGCCGCGCATCGTTCTCCCTTCAATCCGCTCCCTTCAATCCGCTCCGTTGAAGACGCGGAGAAGGCTCCGAAAACACCCCGTATGCCGGCCGCGTCTTCATCACCTTGGGTGGGCCGCCGGCCCATGAGGCACTCCCTTCAATCCGGCTCCCTTCAATCCGGCTGGCCGCCAGTTCCGTATCTATGGTAGTATCACGTTTTCTCAATTCGTAGCACCCCTGAAACCATGCGCCTCGCACTGCTAATCCTGGTGAGTTTATCCGCGATGGGCCAGACCCGGAGCGAGCCGGGCGATTCGGAAAAGACCCCGATTCCGGTGCTTCATCAGAGCATCGTCATCACCGCCTCACCCGTTGAGCCGTCCCTTGACCGCCGCAACGCCGAAGTCTTCACGCGTACACTCTTCTCCCGCGACGACCAGATCTTCCACGTGCTCGATGCCGGAATCAACGCCGGCCAGCACGAGGGCGGAGGCAAGTCGCTCGAGATCCGGCGCTTCGGTTTTAATCTGGATCACGGCGGCGTCAGCGGCGGTCTCAAGGTTCTCGTCGATAACGTCCAGCAGAATCAGACCACGCAGGGCCACGGCCAGGGCTACCTCGGTTCGTTGAAGAGCCTCACGCCCGAGCTGGTGCAGGAAGTCAACATGATCAACGGACCGTTCAGCGCCGAATACGGTGACTTCAGCGGTCTCGGCGTCGTGCACGTGCGGCTGCGGGAGTCGCTGCCCGATCAGCTCACGGTTCGGCTGCAAGGCGGATCGTTCAACACCGCGCGCGGATTTCTCGCCTACAGCCCAACGCTGAAAAACGGCGATGCATTCCTCGCCTACGAGGGCTCGAGCACCGGCGGTCCGTTTCAGGCGCCGCTCGGATACCGGCGGGACAATCTGACAGCGAATTTCACGCGAAGGCTGCCGGCCGCCCGGAGCGTCGGGTTCCGCTTCAACGGCGGGCGGAACACGTATCTGTCCTCCGGCCAGATTCCGCTCGATGAAGTGGCCGCCCGTCGGCTCGATCGGTTCGGCCTTCTCGATCCGAACAACGGAGGCCGCGTTCGATCCGCGACCGTCGCCATGTACCTCCGCCAGGAAGGGGCCGCGGGTCAGGTATGGAAGCTCGACGGGTTCGTGAGCCGTTCGTTATTCGACATGTACTCGAACTTCACCTTCTTTCTGAACGACCCGGTTAACGGGGACGGCATTCAGCAGCATGACTCGCGTTTGCAGGAAGGCGCCAACGCGCAGTATTTGCGGCCACATCGCGCCGGAGGCGTTCAGGGATTGCTGACGGCCGGCGCGAATTTCCACGACAACCAGATTCTGGCCGGGTTGTATCCGGCGCTCGATCGCGTTCCGCTCGGCGTCGCGACGCGTGCGAACGTGCGCGTCATCAACGGTGCAGGCTATATTCAGGAGAGCTTCAGTCTTCTCGACGGGCGGCTCCTGATGGGCGGGGGACTCCGGTACGACGCGTTCCGTTTCGACGTGCGCGATCGCCTGAGCCCGGAGTTGAGCGGCGCCCAGCCGGCCGGCCGCGTGCAGCCCAAGGCGCACGTGGCATTCACGCCCTCGCGCGCGATCCCACTGACGCTCCACGCCAACTACGGCCGCGGCATATCGACCTCGGACGCGCGAGCTGTGGTACAGCAGATCGGCGGGCCACGGATCGCGACCACGGATTTCTACCAGCTTGGAACGTCGCATCACTTTGGCAGGTTCTCGCTGAGCGCCGGCGGCTTCTGGATCGACCGCTCGCACGAGCGCGTCTACATCCCGGACGACGGTTCGTTCGAGTTCAAGGGTCCGAGCCGCGCCTATGGCTTCGAGACCAAAGCGTCGGTGTCGCTGACGCGCGCGCTGTCCCTGAACGGCGGGCTGACGAAGGTGGCGAACGCGTTCTACCGCGGGACGTTTCCGAGAGTCTACGTAGACAGCGCGCCGCACTTCGTGGCCAATGCGGGACTGACGCTGTCGTATTGGAAGGGCTGGAGCGGCTCGCTGCGGATGCGCGCCATTAACCATTACAGGCTGGACGGCGAAGACCCGGCCATCCTTGCGGCGGGCCACACCGTGTTCGACCTGAGCCTCTCGCGGCGGCTCCGGCGCGGCGTCGAGCTGAACTTCGCGGTAGATAACCTGGCAAACCGCGATTATTACGAGACGCAGAACTATTTCGAGTCGCGGCTCGCCGGTCAGGACGCGCGCCCGCGCATCCACGCCACCCCGGGTTACGGCACGACGGTCACGGCAGGCCTCACCTTCCGGCTGTGGAGTAAGTGACGTGGCGCCTCAAAAATCAATGATGCGCAGCGTCACCTCAGCCTGCTTCCACGCGGCCTCGAACTGCCGTCGCACCAACTGCGCTTCCGTATCCTTCTTCTGTGCCTTCAGGCTTTCGAGGAGCCCGAACAGCGACCGCCCGTTGCGCGGATTGCGCTGGAGGTCTTCGCGGAATACTCGCTCAGCGCCCGCCGCGTCCCCGTTGCGTAGCATTGCCGCGCCGAGCGATTCGCGCACCGGGTAATACCACGCCGGCGGCTCGTCGTACGCGAGTTTCTCTTCTGCGGCGACGGCCCTCCGCCAGTAGTCGACGGCCTCCCCCTTCCGGCCCTCGGCCTGCGCCACACGCGCGTCAAGCGACGCCGACGCTACAGCGAAAACAGCCGCAGCGGTGTTCAGCGGACCGAAGGGAGTGTCAGGCGGCACCTGCTTGATCGCTTCCCGATACTTGCCGCGCTCGGCAGCGGCGTCCCCAACTTTGCCGATCGCACCGAAGGCGCACGCCCGCATGTAGTGCCAGAACGCCATCAACGGAGGCGCGGGCGGCTGCGGCGCAGGCTCCGCCAGAATCTCGTCCCAGCGCGCGAAGCGAAGCAGGATCGTGTACGGGATTGTCAGGTAGCCGGCCAACATCGGCATGTCCTTCACGCCCGGCGCGACGTTCTGCGCAAGCTGCGCAGCGGCCCTGCGAGCATCGGCCAGCCGCCCTTGCCCCGCGCGCGCCACCGCGATGAAGTGCAGGTTGTGACTGTAGTACATCATCGGGTAGACGCCCATGGCGCCCGTCGCGCTGATGTACTTGCGATCGGCCGCGGCGGCGAGGTCGTTGGTGCGCGCCGTCGTCTCATAATCGCCAAGCTGCAAAAAAATGTGGCCGGGCATGTGCACCAGGTGTCCCGACGCAGGAGCCAGACGCATCAGCCGGTTCGCGCTCGGTAGCGCGCGCTCGGGGCGCTTGGATGCTTCGACCGCGTGAACATAGTAATGATTCGCGCCCAGGTGATCGGGGTCGCGCCGCAGCACCGATTCGAGCACCGCGACAACCTCCTCGGTGCCCTCCGCGGGCTTGCCGTCCGGCATCCAGAGCTGCCAGGGGCGCAGATTCATGAGGCTCTCCGCGTAAAGCGTCGCGGCGTCGAGGTCGTCGGGAAAACGCCGCATCACCTCGTGCATGGCGTCTTTGTAGTCGACGGAAAGCTTCTTCACGTCGGCCTTGGGGTCGCTCGCATACCGCTTCGCGACGGCATCGACGTACGCGCGATCGTGCGCCGTCGCGTTTTTCGAAAGCGCCGCTGCCTTCTGCACCGCATCGAAAGCCGCCTTCTGCCGGTCCGGTTCAGCTTCCAGGTTGTAGTTAGGCCCGAGCGCGAGCGCGATCCCCCAGTGCGGCATTGCGGCTCTGGGATCAAGCTCGGCGGCGCGGCGAAACGCGCGCACGGCCTCGTCATGATTGAAGCCGTAGATCAGCGCGAGACCCTGATCGAAGAAACGCTGCGCTTCCGGGTTCGATGTCGAGATGGGATGATGAACGGCGCCGAATCCGGGCATGAGCGTCGCCGGTTTTCCCGCGGCCGCGCCGTGATGAGATTGCGCGCACAGGCCTGCCGCGCCCATGCACAAACCCGCGCACAAAATGGTAGGTTTCATTTTCCGATTACGGGAGCCATCGAGACCAGCCCCAGCCCGACCCCGAACAGAACGAACATCACGAACAGGAGAATTTTCACTCGGGAGTCGGAACCTGCGAACTCCTTCCATACCAGAAGTCCCCAGAGGGCGCTCACCATGGTCGCTCCCTGCCCCAGCGCATAACTCACGGCGGGCCCGACTTGCGCTTCCTTCTCGGCGCTCGCGGCCACGAAGTTGGTGATCGCCCCGGTGTACCAGATCACACCGCCCAGTATGCCGAGCAGGTGTTGCTTGAGGCCGCCGCGCAGGAAGTAGTCGCGAACCTCAACCGGCTCTCCCTGAACCGGCAGGTTCATAAAGAACAGGTTGAAAACGAACGTCGAAAAGAAGACGCCGATGCTGAACACAAAACCGATGGCGTAGGGGCCCATGCCGCCGCCCCACGACTTGCCCAGCTCGACCAAAGGAAAAAACGAACCCATGAGAACTCCGCTCACCAGGCTAAGGATCAACCCCTTCGGCGACGCGATGAGCTTGCTTGTTTTCAGCAGACCGGCCTTGGCGCGCTCTTCGAGGCGGGTGAGTTCCATGCGCTTGTACGCCATCGCGTCGAGGATGATGGCGCTCACGATGACGGCAGCGCCTCCGAACAGAAATACCGCGTTTCCTTCCGGCTTGATGAAATAGTTCCAGATGACGCCGATCACGAGCGCCACTCCGATTC
>JBOGMR010000756.1:0-4263 GCA_050746825.1 Bryobacteraceae bacterium
GCTCATGTCCGCCGATCCGGAGGCGGCGATCCGCGCCGTGGTGGCGGCCGTGCGCAAGAGACGTTTGTCCGAGAAGCGAATTGACGAGAGCGTTCTGCGGGTTTTGTCCGCCAAGCAACGCGTGGGCCTGGACAGTTCGCGCCTGGTGGACGTCGAGGCGATTGCAGACGCGATCGAATCCCCGGAGGCCATGGAGCGTACCCAACAAGTGGCGGACCGCGCCGTAACGCTCGTCAGAAATGAAGGAAGCGTGGCGCCCTTGCGTACAGGCGACGGCGCTTGCTTCGTGGTGCTCACCGAGAACCGCTACTCCACGCAGGGGCACGCCTTACAGGAAGAGCTTGGACGGCGGGCAAAGGGCGCGCGGATCACAGCGCTGGATCCGGCCATGCCCGAGACGGAGATCGATGAAGCGGCGCGGCAGAATTCATCTTGCGCGAAGGTGGTGGTCGCTGCGTTCGTGTCGGTGGCGGCGTATCGCGGCAACGTGGCGCTGCCGGGAAGTTTTCCGAAGCTGATGGAGACGCTGATTTCATCCGGACGGCCGGTGATCCTTGTGGCGTTGGGCAATCCGTATCTGATTCGAAATTTTCCGGGCGTCGCGGCGTACCTCACGAGTTATAGCTCCGCGCTGCCGAGCGAGATCGCCGTAGCAAAGGCGCTGTTCGGTGAGATTCCCATCACGGGGCGGCTGCCGGTTTCGATCCCGCAAATCGCGAACGTGGGCGATGGTCTGAAGCTGCCTGCGGCGAAGTAGCCGAATCGCCGCACCGTCACAGAGCGGCAGTAAAATGGCTCCATGGAGATCACCTGGCTCGGTCATGGCACGTTCCAATTCCGGCTTCTGTCGGGCGAGGTTTTTCTGATGGATCCATGGACGGAGGGGAACCCCTCATACCCGCCGGGACACAAGATCGAACGCGTCGATGCGATTCTGATCACACACGGCCATTTCGACCACATCCACGATGCGGCGCCGCTCGCAAGAAAATTCGACGCGGCGGTCGTCGCGATCTACGAGACCTGCCATTGGCTGGAGTCGAAGGGCGTCCAGAACGTCTCCCCCATGAACAAAGGCGGCACGCAGAAGGTGGGACCTGTCGACGTCACTATGACTCACGCGGTCCACAGTTGCGGAATCCTGGACGACGGCAAGATTATCTACGGGGGCGAGGCCGCCGGCTACGTGCTGCGATTCGCTGACGGGCGCGTGGCCTACTTCGCGGGCGACACCAACGTGTTCTCGGACATGCAACTGATCGCGGAGCTGTATCGCCCGGATCTGGCGTTCCTGCCGATCGGGGATCTGTACACGATGAGCCCGCGCGAGGCGTCGCTAGCGTGCCGGCTCCTGAAGCCGAAGAAAATGATTCCGATGCACTTCGGGACTTTCCCGCCGCTTACGGGGCGGCCGCAGCAGGTGCAGGCGGAGGGCGTCGAGGTCTGGGAGCTCACGCCGGGCAAACCTGTGGAGTGGTAGACTTGCGGCTCGCTAGCGCCGCGGCTCGCTCGAGGGCGGCACCAGCCCTTTCATCCGCATGTAGGTCACCAGGTTCCCGTAGTGCTCGGCGTTGTGGAAGTTGTTGAACTCGAGAACCGACAAGCGAGGCCGTTCCGAGCCCAGGAACTTCACCTTCTGCGTCTGTGAGGTCTCGGTCAGCGCGTTGTAGGCTTTCTCACAATAGCCGAACGCTTCCTTCAACGAGGCGATGAGGTCGGCCTTGGCCGTCTTGGTTTTTTCCACGTTGGCAGCGGGCGGTTTTTCGGACATCGTCATTCCGCAGAAAAAGTATTGGCCGTCCGCGATGTGCCCGAGAAGCGCGCCGAAACTGCGCACTTCGGGCGCCGGCTTGAAGCCGTAGTGCTCTTCCGGCATTTTCTCCGCCGAGCGCAGGACGAGGTCGCGGCCTTGAAGCAGGGTTGCCTTGCTGGCGCCGGATAGGGTGCCTGTGTCCGGCGTCTGAGCGGTGGAGGTTGATGCGAGCAGGAAAACAATCGCGAGGGTGATCTTGTTCGTCATAATCGTCTTCCGTATCTTATTACGCGTCTCGAACGAGTTCTTTTAAGACCGCCGGCTATGACCGGCCGCAGGTTGGAGAATTGCCGCACGCTACTTCGTCCTGACGCGGAACGGAAGGTCGCTTGTCTCGGTCTTGATTCGCGTCGTGACCTTGTCGAAGGCGTCTACCTCGAACGGGCGGCCGACGCGGTTGCCCGCGAGATCTTCAAGCCACGTCCCGATTCGCAGCCGGTATTCGGCGGGCTTCCACGGCTCGCGAGGAGTGAAGCGCCAGACAGTCTCCTCTTTCTCGAGGCGGATGTCGCCTTCCAGCCGCTGTCCACCGCGGTCGACAACCGTCACGAGACGTTCGGCGAGAGCGCGGTCGAGCGGCTCCCGAAAATCGACGATGAGAGGATCGAGCGTTTCGCCTTTGGGTACGGTGAGTCGCCATCGTTTCGGGTTGATGGGCTCATGATCGGCAGCACCGGCCCTGAACGTTTTGCGGAAATCTTCCTTCAAGGGCGTGCCTTGGGCGTCCTTCCAATCGCGCGAGACTACGAACGTGTAGCGCTTCCCGCTGACGAGGGCTAATCCCTCCTCTTGATTGGGAACAAGCCCCGTCTTGATTCGCCCGGGATCGAAGAGGAGCGTCAGACGCGTGCCGGTCGGGTCCCAGAGTTCCTGCTCGATCTCGAGAAAGGGCAGGCCGGCCGCTTTGTCCGATTCGTCCAGCAGACGAATATTGCGATAAGCTTCGCCGCGGCTCATCGGGCCTGAGAAGTGGATGTAGAGTTTGAGCTGGTTTTCCGGAAGACGCGCTGTGGTGGGGAAGACGTTGCGGACCTCCGACGGCTCGCGCGCTACGCGCGCCGGCCCATCGAGGATCGCGACTGCTTTGGTTGGGTGAAAGACCGCGCGGTAGCGGAGGCCGGGCTGGAGAGGAAAGCGCGGCTCGAAGACAAGTGCGCCGCCTTCGATGCGGTAGTCGCCGAGCATCCGGGGCTGATCCGCTGCGGGCTCGGCGCCGGAGAAGACTTGAAAAACCTGCTCCCATGCGGCGGGTTGGGAGGCATTCGCGCCGTCCCAGCCCGTCACACGAAAGAGACCCTGATCGAGCCGGATCTCCGCGCCCGCCGCGAGCCGCGCGGCGAACATCACGCAGATCCACTGCCCGCGCATTTACGGAAGCGGGATCGACTTGAGATCGAGCGAACCGGCCTCAGAGCGAGTGAGGATGAGCGCGCTCGAGTCGTCGAGGCGATCCAACTGATCCACGTTCTTCAGCTCGGCTAGCGTTTCGTAGGGGACGCCTTGCTTCTCGACCTGCTTGGTGATTCCCTCGTAGGTTTCCAGGTTGTCGGCCGGCAGCTTCATGACCCCGCGGCTGTTGTTGGCCATCAGGATAAAGTTCTTGCCGTCCTTCTTGTACACGACCATGTCGATGGGGCGGTTCCGGTTCCCCAGTTCGGCGATCGTCGTACCCATGATCTTCACGCCCGGCTTCAGTTGGGCGACCGGAAACTTCACCAGCGGCGTGCAGGTATAGGCGGCCAGAATGAATGTCTCGTTTTTGATCTCGTACGGCACGAAGGTACGGACGGGTGAATTGGTTTCCAAACGTCCATGCTGGCCGTGGAAAATCTCGACGCTGGCGCCCTTGTCGGCCTCACGGAACGGGAACGGGATCGTGCGGAGGTTCGACGAGAACTCTTCGTTTGACAGGCCCGCGACGATCACTTTGCCATCCACGTACGCCAGGTCGGTAATCGCCTCCAGCCGCGGAACAGCGCCACGCGCGGTTTTCGCGCTCGGATCCGGGGCGTTGGGCAGCAACACGGCTGAATGCTTCACGTTGGTGAGCGGGACTTCCTCGAGCTTCCCTGCCGCGTCTGTGCGCACGAGCACAGGAAGCGCGTCGGGACCGCGGCCGCGGGACACGGAAATGTACGCCTTCTTCGAAATCGGATTCACCACCACGTCATTCACCATGACCTGGTCGGGCGCACTACCGATGAGCGCGGCGATCTTCTGATTGATGGCTGTGAGATTGTACGTCCCGCCGGATTTCGCGGCGCTGCGATCTCCGGTATCGAGGGCGAAGATGGTGGCCGACACAGAGTCGCCCACAAACAGGATCCCGTCGGGCCCGAAGGCCAGTGCGCCCGCAGATTTCAGCGCGGGCTTTCCAGGCTTCAAACTGTCAACGTAATTGCTGGCCGCCATCGCGCAGGCGGTAGCAAGGAGCAGAGTGCACAGTAGTT
>JBOGMR010000757.1:0-5660 GCA_050746825.1 Bryobacteraceae bacterium
GTCGTATACAGTGCCGCCGAGGTTGGTGGCCGGCGACGCAAACACCACAAACTGGCCATTGGGTGTTACCGAAGGAAACATCTCCTGGTCGCAGGCGCTGGGTTGACTTCCGGCAGCCCCGACGTTCGCGAGGAAATTGGTAACCGGTGTCGCCGTAAGGTCGGAATAGATCGCCTTGCCGGTGGAAAGTCCGCAGACGATAGTATGCGTCGTGAGGTTGTTGGAATAAGTGTAATAGACGGCTTTGGCGCCATCGGGGGTGACGGCAGAGCCGAGCGAGCGGCGCTGGCCGCTGCCGGTGTTGCCGGAGTTGTGCGACACCATCTTGGTCGCGCCGCCGGACAGGTCTCGGACGTATACGTCCGATTGATCGAAGGCTGTGGCCCCATTGAGGTCGGCGTCGGCAGTGAGATCGCCGGCCAGCGAGGAAAATGTAACAATCAGCCCGTTGCTCGAGATCCGTCCTTCGGTAGAGGCAGCCGATCCGGTGGTGTTGTCGGCCGGTTCTCTCACGGAGACTACCTTGTTCACGCCCACTTGACCGCTGGCCACGCTGAGAAATGCCAGCGAGGCGAACACTGCAAGATAGTTTTGTACAGGGATCCTGACAAGGAGACTGCCCATTTTGTCCTCCGAAACTGACGCCATTGGCAAAAGCAAGCCGCCGGAAACCATTAGATCCTGAATAACAGCAGGCCGCCCAGGATTTTTCACTGAGCGTTTGGGTACGAGGTATTCTATCATGGCCAGAGAAGGGGACGCACGTTGTTTCGGAGTCTTGACACAAATGCAGTAAGTCGCCGGGAACACAGCGCTAGCCATCGAAATAGATAATAGCCCGGCTTTTTGAGAATAATGAGCCGCACCCTGCCAGGATTGCCCGCCGCGCAGTTCATGTGTTAGCTTGGTTGGCTTGCGCCTGGAGTCGTCAGGCAATCGCCGCTGGTTTGAAACCATGCCTCTCGAGGATCTGACACACGAACACTTCTCCCATCGCCTCAACGAGAAATTCCGCGTTTCGGGCGAGACGCCGGCCTTGGAATTGGAGTTGATTGAGGTCACGCTCCTGGCCACAGGCGCCCAGGTCCCTCGAGCCCCGTTCTCTCTGATTTTCCGGGGTCCGCGCGAAAGGCACTTGCCCCAGAGAATTTACATTCTGGGTGAACAAGCGCCCACGTCCACGGAGATGACGCCGCTCGAGATTTTCCTGGTTCCAATAGGCCCCGACTCTGAGAGAACGGGGCTGCTGTATCAGGCGATATTCACGTAGTCAGCCCTTACTCAGTCGCGGCAAGAGCTGCGCCGGGGCGCCATTCCATCAGAAAGTACACGCCGTTGGTTCCGATTTCCGTGAAGCCCAGCCGATTGTAAAGGCGCCGGGCGGGGTTGAATTGCTCGACATGGATCCGGACCGGCTTAGCCGCTTCCGCCCCTTCCCGTAGGACCTCACGGATCAGCGCAGTCCCGATTCCGCTGTTGCGCTTCTCCGGCAGCAGCGCGATATCGATGATGCGGATCTCCTCCTCGGGCCGGTCCAGATAGAGGCGGCCGATGGGCCGGCCGTCCTGTTCGACGATCAGGAATTCGGCACCGCGAAATTGATCGGTGTAGTAGCGATGCTGGGCGTCGAACTGCATGTTGACGAAAGCCCGCTTTTGCGATTCGTCCCAGTTCACCAGGGCCATTTCCTCGGCGCGCGTGCCGGCATAGACCTCGCGCAGAAACGGCTCGTCCTCGGGACGAATCGGCCGGAGCGTGGTTCCCTCAACGCCCGGCAGACGATCGCTGGCGGGATCGGCCGGCATGGCTGAACCGCGGGGCCTAACCGCGGGGCGGGAACACTCCCTGCAGCGCGATGATAAACGTCAGCACAAGATACGGCTGCATGTTGTTATGAGGCAGCGAGGCGCCTGCGGGCGCGAGGGCCTGGGGCGCCAATTGGACATTGGGGTTGGCTCCCCAAAAAGCTTGCGCGACGGCGCCCGCATTGGACCACATCACACCCGGCCCGGGCGAGGGCGTGAGAGGCGCATCATTGACCGCTTGCAGGAAATGGTTGTGGAACGGCATCTCCGTGACCAGCAGCGTCACATTCTGTGAGCCGGAGGCCTCTCCAAGCAGGCGATCGCTCAGGCCCGGTCCCTGGCCCTGGTGCATGGGAGCGCTGCCTTGCAGATTGGGAAGCGCAAACGTGGACTTGCCGTCCCCGCCGTAGGAGGTTCCCAGCAGCGAAAACAGGGCGGTGTTCTGAGAAATCGGCAGCAACTGGCCGTCGCAAGTCGCCCATCCTTTTGGCGCGAAGTTGCCGGCAAAGATTCGGATTTCAGCTACAAAAGGTTCTGCCATAATTCATGCTCCTGTCTTAGCCCTGGGTTGGAAACACTCCGGATAGCGAGATGATGAAGCTGATGCAGAGAAACGGCTGGACGTTTTCATGGGGCTGGCTGCCACCGGCGCCCTGCACCGCAGTCGGGGCGAGCTGAACGAGAGGCTGTCCGGTGGGATCCTGATAAATGTTGATCTGCGCCGTCGCAGTGAGTCTTCCCGACGGGTTGGTGTCCGTGGCGTTCGTCGTCGACGCCAGCAGCGGATGATTATGGACGGGGATCTGGTTGGTCGTCAGAGTCACCGTCTCGACGCCGTCGGACTGGCCAATGATCACTTGCTCTCCACCGACGTTCCCCTGATGGACCGGAACGCGGCCACGCAGGTCAGGAAGCGCGAACGTCTTCTGGCCGTCTCCTCCGTACGTCGTACCAATCAGCGAAAAGAGGGCGTCGTTCTCGCCAATGGCGAGCAACTGGCCGTCGCAAAACGCCCAGCCCGCAGGCGCGAAGTTGCCTCCGAACATACGAATCTCACCAATATACGACTGGCTCATACTTTCAGCTCCTTAGTTTCGTGACGGGAAGATTCCCACCAGCGCAATGATGAAGTTCAGCACCAGCTCGGGCATCACATTCAGATGCGGTTGAGAGCCGCCGGCCGAAGTCACCGCTTGCGGGCTCAAGGTGACAAGGCTCGAAGGAGCCGCGTACAGCCGATTGGTGGCCGGCTGCGACAAAACATTCCCCGCTGCGGTAAGGCTGGCCGGTCCGGTGGATGTGGCCTGAGCCACGTGCGGGTGTGCGGGCATTTCGGACATGGTGAGCGTGTGCGACCTCTGGCCCCCATTTTGCCCAAGCAAGAGGCCGCCGCCAACGTGTAGCGGCACCCTGCCCTGCAGGTTGGGCAGCGCGAAGGTCGTCTGCCCATTGCCCCCATAGGTTGTTCCCAGAATTGAGAAAAGCGCCTGATTCTGATTGATCGGCAAAAGCTGTCCGTTACAAAACGCCCAGCCTTTCGGGGGAAAGTTCCACGAGATGATCTTAATTTCACCTAAGAACGGTGTGGCCATTCATCCTCCATTGATCGGTTCCCCGGCGCACTCACGTTCCCGCCTGAACATTCGGGCTGGATCCAGGCAGCAACTGACGCACACGTGGGCTTATGCCTTCACGATATTCCTACGAAGTAGCGGGGATGTCAATACAAATTTCAGAGTACACAGCCGAGGAGACCGCGATAGAGGTCTGATTAATCCGAATGGAACCTGGTTGGCGTTTAGCGCGAGCCGTGCGTTACCTGGACGCGCAATGTGGAGGTACACTTTCCCGGGCTTGGCCGTCGCGCGCCATGTAATATCGGGGAAGTAGAACGGACTCCGCCCGGCGCCGTAGATCGATTCGCCATTCACGATCCATTTCCCGATTGTCCGCAGAATTCGCCGGCTCGCTTCCGGAATGACGCCCTCCGCCGCCGGCCCCACATTGAGCAGGTAGTTACCACCTTTGGAAACAATGTCGGCGAGCTTCGCAATCAGGTCGCCTGGATCCTTCCAGTTCTGGATCGTTCTTCTCGAATCCCACGTATCGTTGAGCGTCGCCGGAAGCATGCCCGGAGTGTCGAACCAGATCAGGCTAAGCCTTCCGTACCCACCCAGGATCTCCTTCACCTGCGGCATCACTTTGTTTTCGAGATACACCCGCGGCTGGCGCTCCTTGGGGAAATCCCAATCGTTGCCGCGGCCGTTGGCCTCGTGCCAGTCCTGGTCCTGCGAATAATAGAAGCCGAAGCCGATGTCGCGCTTCGCGCACGCCGCCGAGAGGGCTTTCATCGGGTCCTTGCCAAAAGGCGTCATGTCGACGATGTCGTACTTCGACACCTTCGAGTCGCGAACCCGTCATGATGCTTCGAGGTCGACGCGATAACGCATCCCGGCGTCTTTGGCGAGCTGCGCCCACTGATCGGCGTTGAACTTGACGGGATTGAAGCGGCCGGCCGTTGCTCGTACTCCTTGGCCGGAATCTTTTCGCGGAACATGATCCACTCGCCGATTCCGCGCACATACTTCCCTTTCCACTCGCCCGCCGGAAGCGCGTAGAGGCCCCAGTGAATAAACATGCCGAACTTGATGTCGTCGAACTTCTTCAGCGCCTGGGGAGTGCGATCGCCGGCCGCACTCCCGCGTGCGCCCCGGTAGGCCCATGACAAGCCGGGGGGCCGTCCCACGGGTATCATTGAGGGGATGCGTTTCCTTGCCCTGATCCTTCTTTCCTTGATCGCCCTTGCCCAGACCGCGGCTCCACCCGCCATCAAACCGGTCACCTTCGAAGAACGTCCCGCCCTCCTGCTGGCTAACGACAAAATCGAACTCACCGTGTTCACCACGGGCGGCGCCCTCACCTCGATCGTTCTCCGCGATGACACGGAAAAGCTCAACCCGCTCTGGAACCCGCTCCGTTACGCGCGTGAAACCGGACGCCAGAGCCGTGGTTTCTCGGTCGGCCACTTCGTCTGCGTCGACGGCTTCGGTCCGGTTTCTCCTGAAGAGCGCGATGCCGGCCTCCCCGGACACGGCGAAGCGCACACGCAGCCGTGGCAGACTAAATTTTCCGCAAAGGAAGGTAAGACGGCGTCGCTGATGCAGGTCGTGGAGCTTCCGGTGCACCAGGAGTCACTGACGCGCACGCTACGCATGGTCGACGGCGAGAACGTCGTCTACGTGCAGAGCGAGTTGGCAAGCCGGCTCGGCTTCGACCGGCCGATCGTCTGGGCGGAGCACGCTACCATCGGCGCGCCATTCCTTGAGCCCGAGGCGACTGTGGTAGACGTGTCGGCGCGGCGTTCGCAAACTCGTCCGCACAGACAGGGCAATCCGTCGCTTCCGCATCGCTATGCCTCGGGCAAGGACTTTGACTGGCCGATGGCGCCCGCGGTCAAGGGTAGGAAAATTGACGTCCGGGCCGCTCCCCGCAATCCCAACTCGGGCGACCACACCACCTCGCTGCTGGATCCGTCGCGCAAGCTCGTCTGGGTCACGGCGCTCAATCCCCGCAAACGGCTGCTGCTCGGATACATGTTCCGGCGCGAGGATTTCCCGTGGCTTCAGACCTGGGAGAACTACCCGCCCGATTTGCGAATGGCGCGCGGCCTTGAATTCTCGACGCAACCCTACGATGTGCCGCGCCGCGAGGCCATCCAGACCAGCTCGATGTTCGAAGCGCCGACCTACCGCTGGCTGCCCGCCAAATCGAAAATCGAATCGCGCTTCCTGATGTTCTACACGCGCACGCCGGACGGCATGACAAAAATCGATGACGTGCGTCTCGACAACGGCA
>JBOGMR010000758.1:0-8434 GCA_050746825.1 Bryobacteraceae bacterium
GTCCACTTCCTCGGCCTGGCGCTCGATCGGCATGTTGCGGTGAATAAACCCGATGCCGCCCTGCTGCGCGAGCCCGATCGCCAGGTGCGATTCGGTCACCGTGTCCATGGCCGCGCTCAGGATCGGAATGTTCAGGGCAATTCGCCGCGTCAGACAGGTTCGCGTGTCGGCTTCGGCCGGGAGCACTTCGCTATGCGCCGGCTGTAGCAATACGTCGTCGAAGGTGAGGCCCTCGGTCAGATCGGGTCCGATCATGGTGGTGTCACTTTATGATACAGGAGGCGGCAAGTTGGTGGTCGAAAGCCGGGAAGACTCTGCAGACGGCCCGGCAGGCCGCCCCGCGATTTTCGAAGTCGCGGCGCAGGCTACAGCGCGCGCACGGCTTGTTCAATTCGCTGCGCGAGCGCCGCGTAATCGCCGCCCTCAAGCAGCAGCGGCCGGCCGAACGTGATGTGCACACGGCCCGGGCGCGCCATGCCGGCCGACGTGTGCAGGACGCGGTCGAGCCCCTCAATTCGGACGGGCACTACAGGGACGCCGAGCTTCGCACCCAGCATCGCGACGCCGGGCTGAAACCGATTGATCTCGCCCGCGTCCGTGCGGCGGCCTTCGGGAAAGATCAGAATCGACCAGCCGTCGCTCACCAGTTCGCCCGCGTATCGCAGCGCGTCGCGGGCGCCGGACTCGCGCTGCGGGAGTGGGAAGGCGTTGAAGACCAGCGCGGAGAGGTAATACTGAAGGCTGCGGATGAAGCGCTCGTAGAGCGAGTGCCCGGCCGGGTGAAAGTGCGCGCGGAAGAATTCGCGCGACATCGCCGGGGCGACGCGGTAGCGCCAGCGTGCGGGCAGCGCGGCCAGAATTGCGGGCGTATCCATGTGGCTCTGGTGATTCGCGGCGAAGATCACCGGGCCTTCAAGGGAACCGAGAGGCTCGCGCCCCGCGACTCGAATCCACGCGAACAGGCGAGTGAGCGGGAGTATGACCATCGGCAGGAAAGCGCGGCGGATCCAGCGGGCCGGCCAGCGCCTGTTCCACGCCGGAAACGCTATGGGCTCGGGCGCGCCGGCCGGCGCCTTGGATTCGGTGAGATCGGCCACGGTGCGCGCGGCCGCGAAGCGCGCTTCGTCCACCGGCGCGCCGAGATGGCGCTCGATCTCCATCATCAGACCCACGCGATCGAGCGAGCTGAGTCCGAGCTCATCGATGGTCGTCGAGCCTGTGACGTTGCGATCGCGCGCGTACCGGGCCACGATCGCCTCAACAGATTCGGGAGCACCGCGCGCCGCCGGCGCCACACCGTCGCTCGTTCCCGCGACCCACTGCTGAAGCTGTTTGCGCTTGAGCTTGCCGGTGCCTTCGGTGCGAGGCAGTTCGGGACCGGGCCACTCGGAAACTCCCCGGATTTTCTGGTGCTGTTCGAGACGCAGGTTGGCATGGCGGACGGCTTCTTCCGCGCGCGCGCCGGATTCGAGCACGACGACCGCGTGCACGTGTTCGCCGCCGCCACCGGAAGCGCCAACCACGCCGCAATCGCGAACGCCGGGCGCCTCGCGCAACACCTTCTCGACATCCTCCGGAAAGACGTTCATCCCCTCCGGCGTCACGATCATTTCCTTTTTACGGCCGCGAATGTAGAGCCGGCCTTCCTCGTCCATCCATCCGATGTCGCCGGTGTGGAACCAGCCGCCTTCGAACGCTTCGGCGTCGGCCTCAGGAGCGTTGAAGTACCCCGTAGTCACGTTGGGGCCGCGGACGAGAACTTCGCCATCCTCAGCGATGCGAACTTCGACGCCGCCGATCGGCGTCCCTACGGCTCCCTTCTTTGTGTGGAATGGGTGATTCAGCGTCACGATGGGCGCGGTCTCGGTGAGGCCGTAACCTTGAATCACGACGAAGCCGAGCCGCTTCCAGAATTCCTCGAGCTCGGGATCGAGCGCAGCGGCGCCGGTAACAAAGCTCCAGAACTTCCAGCCGAACAGGCGATGCGCGCGACGGTAGTGCCACCAGCGGCGCAGCCAGTGCGGCTTGCCGGCGAGCGTCTCCGCAGCCTCCGGCACAACCGCGATCACGTAGTCGCGCAGGACTTCCAGAATCTTCGGCACGGCGACCAGCACGGACACGCGGCGCGTGCGAATCTGGCGCGCGATTTCCTCCGGGTTGAAGCCGCTCATGAACACCACCACTCCGCCCAGCATGGGCGGGATGAACGTCGCCATCGCCTGGCCGAACATGTGGCTCAGCGGCAGCAGGTTCAAGAAGCGGATCGGGGCGAACGGCCGCGCATAGCGAAGGTACTTCTGCACTTCGCGCTCGACCGGAACGATGTTCGCGAGCACGTTGCGGTGCGTGATCACGACGCCTTTCGGTTGCGCGGTCGCACCGGAGGTGAACAGGATTTCGGCGGTCTCCGACGGGGTCGCACGATCCAACGCGGGTCCCGGCGCGGCCATCAGGCCCGCCATCCGCCAGACCCTGATCGAACTCTCGAATGGCGGCGGCTCGACATCATCGCCGTGAAGCACAAGCGGTGAATCGACCACCTTCCGGATGGTTGCGACGAGATCCGGCGACGCGCGGTAGTCAACGGGCACTACGACGACGCCCGCCAGCAGGCATCCCCAGAGCGCGGCGATCCACTCCGGGCGGTTTTCCGACCAAAACACGATGCGCTGTTCGCGTTTTACGCCTTCCGCAGTGAGACGCGCGGCGAAAGCGCGGGCCGCACGCGCGACGTCTGCATAGGTGTAGGTGCGGCTCCGCAGCCCGTCGTCGTACGTCAGGAAAGCGGAGCTGGAGCCGGCGAAATCGTGGAAGACGTCGACCAAGGTTTCGCGTGGCCCCATGAGTCCAGAATATCGAAAGGGCCGGTCTTCAATTGCCCGGAGGCGGCTTGAACGCGCCGTTCTCCCTGGCAAGCAGCCCCGCCAGACGGATCGGCGTCGCATCTTCGAGATACGGTCCGAGGATCTGGATCCCCACCGGCAGTCCTTTGGCGGTTCTGCCCGCCGGCGCCACCGTGGCCGGACAGCCCGTCAGATTCGCTACGCTCATGTAACTGAACAGCGCTTGAAAGTACGGCAGCCGCCCTTCCGGTGTCGTCAGGGTACGGCGGGCCTGCTCGCCGTGATCGTGCGGGAAGGCCGGCACAGGGAGTACCGGCATCAGGAAGGCGTCGACGTTCCGGAAATACTGCTGCCATGCTTCGCGAAACGCGAGCCGCCGGAAATTCTGGCGCTGCCACGACGCGAAATCGGTAAGCGACGCCTGTGCCCGCGGATCGTCTTTCATCGCGGCAAACTCGGCGCGCTGTTTCGCCTGTTGCTGGGGCGGCGCGACGCTGAATGCGAACGCCATGAGCGGGTAGTAATAGGTGGAGAAAAGTTCCTTGAAGGAGAATCCGGACGGCCAGCCCGGCTGCAGTTTCGCTCCGGCTTTCTCCAAGGCGCGCAGCGCAGACTCGAGCGCCGGCTTGATCTCCGAAGACACGGGCGGCATAGGATCGTCGAGCACATACCCGATACGGAAGCCGCGAAGCTGGGTATGGCGCGGCGCCGGGAGCCGCCATGCGTAAGCGGCAGACTCGGGCGCTTCCGGCCCCCCGAGCACACGCATCGCCACCTCAAGATCCTCAGCGGTCCGCGCCATCGGACCGGCCACGGCCAATTTGCATCGGCGCGGCGGGCCGCGGCGAGCGCTTCATCGCGCATCTGGTACACGAATGCGTTGAGCTTCGGTTGGAATTTGTCGATCCGTGCGAAGCGTGCCGGGTCAGCTGTGCAGTTGCAGGATTCAGATCGTCGCGGTTGTCGAGGCGTCCCCAGACGGGACTCGGGAGTGACGTGAAGAGCCCGGTAGATCATGGCAAGCCCGGGGGCGACGAAGTCGTCGCCCCCATCGGGAGCCCACGCCTCGAAGGTTGCTCCGACGATGGCGCGCCACTCGGGCGTCCGGGCTGGCCGTCGAAATGATAGATGCCTGCCTGCCGGCTCATTCGATGCCCTCAGATTCGATGGAGCGGCCGGAACCACTCCTGATTTTTGTGAGCGCCATAGATCAACTGCCGGTTCAGATCCACCCACGCATGGGACATACACGGAACTGCCTTGGCGCCGATTACCAGCTCGGCCGGAATCCCGGCCTTTCGCAAAAGGCACGTCGTCACAAAAGCCCTCTGCAGACACAGCGCGCGATGGAAATACCAGATGCAGGCTTCATCCACTGCGCGGCATGCAGCGTCGCAAGCTTCCTGAGAAGCGGCCCGCTCCCGCGTTCGATGGCGCTCGACGAACCGCTGCACGGCTTTGAATCCGCCGGTTTTTGTGATTACGTCGTATATAACCAGATAAATCCACGCGCGCGGCATTAGAAACGCCAGCGGCTTTGCGCGCTGTACGTTTTTGCTGTTTCCTGTCACAGTTTCAGCTTACATTCAGTTTTTAAAAAACCAAGCTATAAACTTTATTGTTCGGGATTCACACATCGGATGCTGTGATTATTGTGGAGACACGCCGGGCGCATCCGTCGCTTTGACGCCCGAAATCGACGCTTGGATTCGAGCGAGGGACTAGCCGGGCTCGCGTTCGACGAGCGCCCTTTCCTTGAGCGAAGCCACGAACTCGAGCACGTCCCGTTCGACAATCTCCCGGGCAACGTTGAACTCCGCGCAGATCTGAACGACGATCTCGGGAGTCCCCATGCCGGTCTGGATCAGAGCCCAGATCCGCGCGCCGACGTTGTTCGAGCTCAGGACCTTGCCCTTATCGAGATCCAGGAAAACGACCCCGTCGTCTGTAACCATGGAGCGAACGCTTTCTGTGGTTTTCATAAAAAACCTCGGCTTTTGGTTTTCCGGTAACAGCATTATACGCCCGGGCCAGCCCTGGCAGCGCATTGTTCGGAAAATGCACATTCGGGCGGCTGCCCGGCGCTCACGATGTCCAATTTTGATAACTTTTTGTCCACTTTTGATAACTTTTTTCCCTTGCTCGCCGCGCCCCGCCTCCCGCATACTCGTTCTGTCTCCGAGGAACATGGGACCCGCAACAACTTCACCCGCAATCATCAGCCTGCCCGCTTCAGGCAACGGAGCGCTTGCCGGCCGCGTCCGGCGATTGCTTCTTGGCTGCGATCTTTCGATCCACAGGCTATCGGAGATCACGCGGCGTCCCCCCTTCGGAGAGCACACGCCGTACTTCATCCCGCACATGTTTCTGTCGGACCTGCGGCGAGGGGAGAGACCGCATTTGTGCCAGATCGCCGCTCTGAGCGAAATCACAGGCTATCGCTTCGAGGATTGGCTGGCGGAGTTCGGCTTTCCGGCCGGCCGGATCCCGGCGCTGCAGGCGGAATTGCTGCGCAGCCGCACGATGCTTGTTCCGGTTGGTGAAGGAGAGAAGTCGTGGTGGCCGGCGATTGCCTCAACCTCTCGTCCAATGAAGACCGAAGGCCTCGCGCGCTTCCTCGAACAGAGCCGGTGGACTTCCCTTCTCGAAGCCGGCGGCGGCGTTGAAGGCCGGTATCTGTATGTCCGAATCGGATCGGAGGACGGGTATCTCTATCCGCGATTGGCGCCAGGCAGTATCGTTCGCGTCGACCGGCAGCGGCGCAGTTTGAGTGAGCAGGGCCCGCCGAGGCCCGTCTGGGTTGTGGAGCATGCTCGCGGCCTGACCTGCGGACATGTCGAGCCGCTCGACCGCGCGCGGATTCTGGTGACGCCTCATCATCTGGCGTATGCGCCGATGGAATTCCGCCTGGGCCATGAAGCTGCGCTATTGGGAGTCGTGGACTCGGAGATCCGCTGCCTTCCGGAAACGCCGGGCCGCCTGGCCGGCCCAAGCGCGCAGCGCCGGCGCGGCCCGTTCCGGGCGCAGGAGCGGGAGACGCAGGAGCGGGAGAAAGGCCTGGGCCTCGGAGCCCTCCTTCGAAAATCGCGTCTGCGGCTCGGCTTGCAATTCCGCGAGGCACAAGCGCTCACGCTGCGAATCGCCGAAGAGATGAGGGACAAGCGCTACTTCATCGGTGTCGCGTCGCTCTCCGATTACGAAGCGGCCGGCGCGGTTCCGCGGCATGTCGCCAAATCGATCAGCCTGTGCATCATTTGCGGCCTGGACTTCCGGCGGTACCTTCGCGCGGCCGGAATTCGCGTGGAGGCGCTGGGCACGCAGGCGATTCCTTGCGAAGGCGCCGCGCCCGAGTCTCCGCGGGCGGTGAGGCATACCAGCTTTCTGGACGCATCGCTCGGAGCGATGCTCGGCGCCGAGCGGATTTCGCCGGCGGACGTCTTTGTGGCCGGCGCGGAGGATCCCCTGTTGCATCCCCTGCTCGAGGGCGCTGCGGCGGTAGTGGTGAACCGGGCGCAGCGACGCATCGTGGATGGCGACGCCCGTTGGGAAAGACCGATGTTCCTGGTTCGCAAGCCGGAGGGCGGATACCTGATTGGCTTCTGCGCGCTTCAGGGTAACGCTCTGGTGGTTCAACCGCACCCGGAAGTTGGCGGAAGCGCGCGCATTCTTGACCGTCGCGACACCGACGTCATCGGGCGCGTAGCTGCTGTGCTGCGAAAGACGCCGGCTGCGCCGGTTCAGCCACACATGGCCGTTGACGCGCCTCCAAGGATGGCGGTTCAATTCACGTCGCGGATCTGATCGAGCCGGATCTGGAGGCCCTTGAGGATCGCGTCCCTCTCGCCGCCGGTGGCGGTGTGGTCTGTAAACAACAATAGAAGCGAGCGGTCGACCTCGCGCGCCGCTGCGAGTGGAGGCAACGATCGGCGCGTCTCGACAGAGACCGAAGGGTCAGGTCCGATCGCGGGCGCGAGATGGCGGGCCAACTCGCCCGACAGACTGCGAAGATGACGGGCGTGCTCCGCGGACATCGACCGAACCTTGGTTTGGGACTCCGGCGAAAGCTGCGTTAACGCCGCCGCCGGATAGCGCCGCTCGATGCGATCGAGTGCGGCGGCGTGGCTCACAAGCTCACGAGAAAGCTGGAGAGCATGCGACGTGTAGCTTCGGCGCTCGGACACGGCGGGGAATCGGTCTTCGAGCCAGCCGGCCAGGAGAGGCGGATACGAGGCCCCGGCAGCGGTAAGCGGCTCGGCCGCCAACTCGAGCGGCGCCGCCTCCTCAGCCGCCAGCAATCGGACCGAAACTTGCGGGACGGGCTCCAAGGCCTGTTCGATCTCGCGCCGGCGGGCCACAGTTTCCACAACGCCCTTGACTTCGACGCGGCGATCCCGAATACCGGCAGTGATGTCTTCGCCAAGATCGGCGCGCACCCGATGCAGGATCCACCGGATCTCGACTTCAGTGCCGCTGAGGTCAACTTCGGGTGTAGCCGGGAGCGGCGCGGGAGCAGGAGCCTGCGCAGTTTCGCGCGTCGCCGGCGGCCGGACCGCGGCAGGAGCGGGTTCAGAGGGACTCGCCGTCAGTCGCACCGGTTCGGCTTCGGATACCGTAAGCTCCAGCTCGTCGTCAAACCGGAATCGTTCTTCCGTCGGATAGAAATCGAAGCGCCGCACCACCAGACTGACCGCGCGAAGTTCGCCGCCGGTTTCCGTCGTGAGCGTGATCGTATCCTTGGCCGGGGTGACGATGTCGCGTTTCTGCGCCAGCCCGCCGCGCCAGGTTTTGAAGGCGCGTGCGCTCAGCAGTCCGCGCTCGTCGAAACCGTGGGTTGCGAGTCGCCTTTCGATCTGTGAATTCGCCGGCTGCGGAAGGCCGCTTCGGACCGCTCGCACGTGGACCGGCCGAATCGCCTGCAGTCGCGCCGGCGCCTGCCGCTCGACCGCTCGCTCCAAAAGCGTATCGGCGCTCACCGCTTGGGTACCCGATCCGAACCGGAAGGCCAGGAACACCGCGAGCACGATTGCGCCGAACGCGACGGCAATTGGCCGAAGATACATGCCGGGGAATCCCGCAAGCAGTCTCGGGATCAGGCGGCGCGCACGCAGGGTGTTCACTCGCTCCACTTGCGCCAACAAATAATGACGCACCACTCGCTGATGATCGTCGAGTCTTTCCCGGCAGTGGGCGCAAGCGTCCAGGTGGGCCCTGGTCTCGCGAAGCTCTCCGGCAGGGAGATCGCCCTCACTGGCGAGCAACAGTTGATGTTTGGAGGGGTGCCCGATTTGAGCACCACCCGGGCGCTCACTCAACGACGGTTTTCCTCATCTTTCCGACGGCCCGCTCCAGCGCATCAACCACACTCCAGAGGCTGATCCCTAATATTTCGGCGATCTCGCGATAACGGAGACCTTCCGCTCTGAGGTGAAGACAGTCGCGCTGGCGCGCCGTCAGGCTGTTCATGGCGGATTGCAGCTCGGCCGCCCGCTGGCTGCTGATGGCGCGCTGCTCGGGCGTCGGTTGGCCGTCCACCAGAGTTTCTTTCAATTCATCCCACAACACGCTGATCCGCGGCGCGACGTATCGCCTCC
>JBOGMR010000759.1:0-4103 GCA_050746825.1 Bryobacteraceae bacterium
TGTCCCCTCGGGCGGGCCCGAGCCAAGATCTCACGGCTCCTTCTGGAAATCGTAGAAGTCACCGGGAATCTCGGGGCTGAGCCGGACACCGGTGTGTGTGCCTCCTGGAATCGTGGCCATCACGTTCCCGCCCCCATTCATCACGACTACCTCTTGAGTGCCCCTCAAGCTCTGGCCGTCCGGACTTAATTGCGCATTGACCCGAACTTTCGTGATCGTGGCGAGGACCCGGTTCTCGTTGAAGTTGAAAACGAACATGGTCTGGAGAAACTTGCGGTCGCCGACTCGCACCCAAAGTCCGTGAGCGGAAGTCTGTGCCCCATCCGCGGAGTGCGCGACGACCGTTCCGTTCGGGTGAAAGGTGACCAGGTTCAGTACCGGAGGCTGCGTCGAGGGTTGACCGGGACGCCGCAGTTCTAAGAGCCAGACGCCTTCCAAAGTCTGGTTGACCACGGCTACAGCCTTGTCCGGCGTACGGATCGTCTCGAGAATGCGCTGGGCCTGCGCGGGCGCCGCGCTCGCAATGAGGGCGGCGGAAATCAGGAAATTGATTCGCTGCATGGAAGACCTCCTTTCGGTCTCACCGGAACGATAAGCTTCGGTTGCGCCATCTTCAATGGCGAGCGTGTTCCTTGTTTGTGGCGGCTATGTTCCCCCTCAAATCACCTGGAATCAACCAGATCCGCGTTTCAATTCCAGCGCGCTGCGGGTCGATGCTATAATCTGCGCGGGGGGAGGGGACTGCCCTGAATGTCCGAAAGCCAACGGTTCCGCTTCGCGATCTTCGAGGTTGACGTTGCTGCAGGCGAGATCCGCAAAAACGGCGCAAAGATCAAACTGCAAGAGCAGCCCTTTCAGGCGCTCGTCGCGCTGATCGAGCATCCACACGAGGTTCTGACCCGCGAGGAGCTCCGGAAACGGCTTTGGCCCGCGGACACGTTCGTCGACTTCGACCGTGGCCTCAATAAAGCCATCAACCGGTTGCGCGAGGCGCTGGATGACGACGCCGATAATCCCCGCTTCATCGAGACTCTGCCGCAGCGCGGGTATCGTTTTCTAGCGCCGCTGGAAGCCGTCCCAGGCGAGCCTCCTGTAGGGCCCGCGACGCCCGAAGCCGCGGGAGTTTCCCGCCTCATGGAACGGCGCGGTTTTTTCGCTCTCGCCGCTCTGATCGCGGTGCCGCTTACTTATGTCTCGTACCACCGTTTCAGATTATCCTGGCGACGGATCGAATCGATCGCCGTACTGCCGCTCGAAAACCTCTCGGGCGACCCAACCCAGGAGTACTTTTCCGATGGGATGACGGACGAGTTGATTACCGAGATCGCCCGGATCGGCTCGCTGCGCGTCATCTCGCGGACCTCGGTCATGCGGTACAAAGGAGGAGCGCGCAAGCCGTTGCAGGTGATTGCGCAAGAGCTGAACGTCGACGCGATCTTAGAAGGAACCGTGGTGCACGCAGGCGGCAAGGTACGGATTAACGCGCAATTGATCCGGGCACACGATGACCGGCACCTCTGGTCGGAAAGGTACGAACGAGACCTTACCGATGTCCTGGCGCTGCAAGGCGAAGTGGCGCGCGCTGTCGCACGCGAGATACAGGTCAAGCTGACGCCTCGGGAGCAGTCCAGCCTCGCGCGGACCCGCCTGGTCAACCCTGAGGCTCATCATGCCTTCCTCAAGGGGAGCTTTTTCCTGCACAAGGGCGTGCCGGGCGTCGCCAAAAGCATCGGGTTCTTCACCGAAGCGATCAAACTGGAGCCCCGGCACGCCGAGGCGCATGCTGGGCTCGCCCACGCATTGATCTATGCCGGAATCTTTGGGCTTCGTCCCTCCGCCGAGACACACCCGGAAGCGCGAATGGCTGCGCTCAAGGCTCTGGAAATCGATGAATCGAATGCCGCCGCCCACAACGCCCTGGCTGACGTGATCAAAGGATACGATTGGAACCTGGCGGGCGCTGTCGTTGAATACCAGCGCGCTCTGCAATTGAATCCGAGTCATCTGTTGACGCGGCTTTGGTACGCCGAATGTCTGGCCCGCATGAAGCGCTATGAAGAGGCCCTTGCGGAGTCTGCGCTAGCGCTCGCATTGGACCCCGTTTCGCCTCACCCCCTAAATAACCGTGCCATGCTGCTTTTTCGCGCCCGCCGCTATGACGAAGCGATCCGAGTCAGCCAGCAGGCGCTCGAACTAGACCCGAGTTTCGTCAATGCATTATGGTGGCAGGGCCTCTCTTACGCGGGCGTTCGGGATTTTTCGAACTCGATTGCCCACCTGACCAAAGCTGTTTACATGAGTGATGGCCCGCTCTTTCGAGCGTTCCTGGGCCATGTCTATGGGTGCGCCGGAGAGAAAGCTAAGGCTCTGCGTATCTTGGAAGAGATTGCATCAATGTCCAGGCAAAGATACGTCTCCCCGATGGATTTTGCCGTGATCCACGCTGGGCTCGGCGACGCAGACGCGACGTTCGGCTGGTTGGAGAAGGCGTACCAGGCTCGCGCAACTAGAATTCACGAGCTACCGTCGATGTACTTCGATAGCTTTCGTCCTGATCCGCGTTACTCGGACCTGTTGAGACGGGTCGGTCTCCCTCTCTAGGTCTCCACCGCAGGAAGCCGATCGTCCATGTTCTCGGGAGTAATCTTCCGTTGCCTGAAATTCAATCAATTCAGGTCGTAGGGTCGGCTATCCGGAACCAATCGGTCCTTCGTCAGAGCCTCATGAGTTCCACTGCGTCTTCCGAGCGGCCGAGTTTACTGGCTGGACTTATGTCCCGGCCTCATTGAATTTCTTTGGGTCTATGATGCGGAAGGGGGGACTTGAACCCCCATGCCCTTGCGGGCGCAGCCACCTCAAGGCTGTGCGTCTGCCAATTTCGTCACTTCCGCCCGTCACTACAAACTTTGACGCACTAGCGTTCTATAACCTCAAGCTACAGCGGATTCACCAGGCGCTGGAAGGCAGGGTGGCGCGCGATGGCGTGGAAGTCCGCATCCTGGCGCGCCGCCATCCGGCTCCTGGCATCGAGCTCGATCGCCCGCTTCAAACTCTGGCACGCGGTCTCGGCGTCCCCGGACGTGGCCAGGCAGGCCGCCATCGCATAGTGGATGTGCCCCGAGTTGGGCGACAGCTTCAGCGCCGCTTCCAGATGCTTGCGCGCGGCCGGCAAATTGTGCGCGTTGAGCATCGCGATGCCGTAGGTGTAATTCTCCTCGGCGGAGCGCGGCGCCGGCCCCGGACCCTCCAGGCGGCGCTCGCACATCTTGACGTGCTGATCGGCCTTGGCCGTCACTTCCCGCACTGGGCCGTCCTTGGCCCGCCCGAACCACTCCTTGGCTTCCTTGAATTGATGCTTATGAAAATACTGCATGGCCCGCTCGAACGCTTTGTACTGCGCCCGATTCTCGGCCGGGGCCGGCGGCGGACCGGCGGCCGTTTGCTTGCCGTTGTGGCGCACCGGCGCCTCCACCGGCGCCGCGCGCCGGGGGGGAGCGCTCTTAGCGGGCTTGGACACCTTCTTGGTCGCCATTGCGACAGTCTAACGGGCAAGCACTGTATCAGAACAGGTTGGGGAAATGCAACTGGAGATTTTGGACTGGATGATTTGCCTTGGTCACAAATTGCAGGTCTTACGTCTTCGGATCCTCTTTCTTCGCCGGATCCTCCACCTCAAACTTCGGCCCCGTCTCGTCCCAGTCCTCCGCCTTGAACATCCGCCCCTTGCCCGCCGGCCCGTCCAGCTCCTTCACCGACAGCTCCACCTTCGACCCCTTCACGCGCCCCCACACGTGATGGTAGAACCAGCCCTCCTTGAATCCTTCGCCCTTCTTCAGCCCCCGCGCGATGCTGCCCCCCGAGCTGCCCACTTCCATATACACGATCCCGTCGCGCACCATCCGCACAAACTGGTGCCCGTGCCCGCTGATCACGTAATCGACGCCATACTTCTTCACCAGCTCGTGCAGCGGAAACTCGCCGCTCCCCACTTTCAGGAACACGATCCAGTACGGCTTGTGAAAGAACACGAACTTCGGGCGCCGCTCCTGGTTGGCCTTCAAGTCAGCCTCCAGAAACTGCAACTGATCCTCGCCCAACTGCTG
>JBOGMR010000760.1:0-3391 GCA_050746825.1 Bryobacteraceae bacterium
CACATCTTCACGGTGACGAATCGGGCTCCGTAGATCGTCGCCACAATCGGTTTGGAGCCCGAGTGCTGGAAGCCGATCCAGATCGCGTTGCTGCGGAACGCCGCAGCCTGAATCAGCCCCCTGATGAACTGGGCGGCGACAGCCGCACGATCGTGCTCGAAACGCTCCAGGAGGTCTGCTTACACCTTCGGTGTGGGGCGCCTATTCGCCGGCGTGGTTGGAGATTTCGATTACCGCAGCCACGTTCGCCGCAATGGCGATGCTCTATCTCCTCTTCGCCAAAGTGTTTCCAATTATCGCCGTCTGGGAGTTCAAGTCACATGTACCTGACCGCTGAATTCCCCGGCACTCAATCCGTCGCAAGCGCGATCCGTGCGCTCAAAGCAAGCGGCTCCGGCTCGCGCGACCTCGACGTTTTCTCCACCGAGCCGGTCGAATTCGAGCCCGGCGTGCTCGATCGGCCCAGTCGCATGTCTCTGACTGCGGTGTGCGGCGCCCTCACCTTCGGCTTGCTTGCGACCGGCTTCGTCTGGTTCACGCAGCACAACTATCCGCCCGTCACCGGCGGAATGCCAACTTTCTCCTTCTGGGCCACTGGCGTGGTGTCCTACGAATTGACGATCTCCGGCGCCATCGTGACCACGTTCGCGTGCTTTCTTTGGGAGAGCGGCCTGCTGCGGCAGCGCGGCGCAAAGGCTCCGGTACCCGCACACGAACCTGGCGTGATCTCGCTTCGCGTGCGAGTCAACCAAGATCAGCTCGCCGCTGCGGGCGATTCCCTGCGGCGAGCGGGTGCGAAGTCCGTCACCAGGCTGAGCGAATCATGACGGCGCTGCGCGCGATGCTCGCTTTCGGAATCGCGGCGGCGCTCACTGCCGCGGAGCGCAAGGCGCCGCCCTGGGAGAAGTCATCGTGTGCCACGGCATCGATAAACCGCACTCGCGCAGAACAAGAAGCCCGGCCCCAGCCTGCATCGCCTGTTCAAAAACGAGCGCTTGCCGCTCAGCCGCGGGAAACCGAATCGCCCCTACGTAACCGTGCGGATCAAATTCGGCGGCCCCGTAATGCCCGCGTTCAAAGACAAACTGAATGACGCGGAAATAAACACCCTGCTCGACTACCTCGCTTCAAAATAGACCTGGTCGCGGTTCCGTACGAAGCCTCACACAGAACCGCGACCGTGAGGGAGCGGCAGAGACTCCTTACAGTTTCGGCTCCCCCGTCCCCGCGATGTCCTCCCACCGGAACACCACAAAATTCTTAGCCCCGCTGTTCATGGCAACGACAAGGCCGGCCGGAAATCCCGGAAGCCGCGCCGACGTTGCATCGAGCCCATCCGTCGAATCCGCACCACCCTTCACTACCTTGATCACCCGCGAGTGATCGTGCGGATTCCCCTTCGCCCCCTCACGCGCGAAGATGCGGTACTCGCTGCTTCCCGCGATCTGGTCCGTACACAAGATATAGCCAGTCCCGTCGTCGCGTGCGTAAATCGCGATTCCCTCGCGGTCTGCTTTGAAACCGTCCTGCCCGAAATGAGCCAACTCTCGACCGGCGTCTTTGTGCGACGGGTCGGCGTGATACTTGTGAATCCCGTCGCCTTCGTCCGCGTAATAGACGTAGCCCAGCGCATCGTCAACCGCAATAGCCTCAATCTCACTGCCCCCGCTGTACCGCCCGAACGCGCGGACAGTTGTCCCCTTCACCTTCCCGGTTCCATCATCTTCGAGCCGGTACTGCCACAGATAGCCTTCACGCGGTCCGTCCTTCCGGCCGACAATCGCGAAGATCGCGCGATCGCGAGGCCGTTTGTAGAGTGCGATCCCCATCGGCGCGCCCGCTTCGCCGGTCTCTCCCGAAAACACCGGAACCGCACCTGCTTCGGTCAGCATCCCCGATTGCGCGTCGATCCGATAGATCACGATGCGGCGCTTCAGCCTCTCGGTGGCCACCGCAATGTCCGTCGATCGCCCGCCCAGCATCAGACCGTACTCGACATCCACGTTGTTCGGCCGGTCGAGCCCGGCGATCGTCTGGCGGATTTTCCCGTCGAGTCCGAACGCCACCAGCGCTCCGTTCGGCGCCGCCACCTTGTTCGTCCCGATGATCAAGCTCCGCGACGGATCTTTCGGGTGCACCCAGATAGCCGGGTCGTCCGGGTCGTTTCCAACCTGCGCCGTGGCGATCGCCGGCCGTACATCAACTGCCACCTGCGCCGGCAGCAACAGCGCAATCAACGCGGCCGCCGCCAGTCTTAAACAGAGCGTCATAAATAATTGCGTATCCGCTCCCTCATGGCCGCGGCTTCTGAGCCACGGCCGTTAGGGAGTGGTCATTGGCATACGCAAACAGTAACGGCGTCGTGTTTAGTTGCGATGTCATGGGCGCGACTGAGGCGAGACGTTGGCGGCCACGTCCTCAGGCTCAAAAGCAAACAGACCTCGCTTCGCCGGGTCCACTTTGACCCGAACCCAGTGCACATAGGTGCTGCCGGGAACTTCCAGTCGAAGGATATTCTCCACGACCCGGCCCGACCGCGCCCCGATCACAGGCTTGTCGATCCGGAAGATATGCGAATCTCCCATCACCACCAGGACGGGTCTGGCGAAGACGATGGCTTCATCCTCGATCACGAAAAAGCTATCGCGGAATCCCCTGCCAAGCTGGGCGACGCGAACCGGCGCGCCGCTCCATCCGGGATTGGTCTGCGTGCCGATCACGACGCCTGCGAAATCGTTATCGCGCGCCACGCTGAAGGCTGTCTTGAGCCAGTTGAAGTTCGCGTCGTTCCGTTCGTCGTACTCCCGGTCGTTCTCGGCGTTTCGGCCAAGATTGTTGTTGCTTCCGACTATGTGAACCGTGGCGAACAATACGTTCCCCATGGCCCACATGGCGTTCTCGACGTATTTGCTGTACCGCGTGTCTTCGCTCTGCTGGCTAAGCGTTATCCTCCGGCGTCCCAGGCTTTGTCCGCTCGGGAAGAACATTCGTCGAACCAGACTCAGCCGCTCCAGCGGATCGTAGGAACCGTTATTCTCGCGGTGGCAGTCGGTCCATTCGTTGTCGCCAGGCGTGTAAATCAATGGCGCCGCGAAGTTGTTGAACGCCTGGAGACGGTCGCTGAACAGTTCGTTCGAGCACATCGTGTCGCCACTTTTGAAATCGCCGACATGCATCGTGAAAGCGACGTTGGCCTGGTTAATGGAAGCCTGCAAGGCCGGCCATTTTGTCTCGCCCTCGACGCCATACTGCTGGTCGCCGATGGTGGCAAAGTCGAAGGCGCGGACTTCGGGGCGATGCCGTTGGAGCAGACGTTGGAGGACGGCCGGATCGGGACCGGCCATCGGGCCTTGTGCGAATACCGGAGCCAGCGTGAGAGTTATTGCGTAGA
>JBOGMR010000761.1:0-6087 GCA_050746825.1 Bryobacteraceae bacterium
GTCGGACCCCGGCATCACCTTGCAGTTCGTATCGATCGGATAGCGCGAGACCTTCTTGGTCGCTCCGCGCGGGTGATGGATGATGAACAGCGGCTCGTTGACTGGCGGCACGTCCGGCCGCAGCGCAATGGGCGGCAGACCTAAGCCGCCGGCTGGCGTGACAATCTGGATGACCGCGTAATCGAGCACGGGCCGCAGATCGCCCGCCGCCCGCTGATAGCCCTGCCGCACCACTCGCTTCAGCTTGTGAAATTTCGGATTGTAAGTCCCCGGCTTCGTCCCATCGCAATTGGTCTGAAAGTCGAAGGTGACCGAGCCGGTTCCGGTTTCTTCATCCGTCGCCAGGCAGTGGCCGGCGGTGATGATCAGGTCGGGCGCAATCAACGTGGCGGTGCAGCTCGACAGGTGGTCGCCATCGACCACCACGTACATGCCAACGCTACGCGCAGTGTCCTTCATGATTCCGGGACTCAGACAGGCAACGTTCTCCCAGGTAGGCGCCGAGCCCGGTGGGTATTTCCCGAGGGCGTACTGGTAGGTTGGGTCGTCGAAGGGAGACGTCAGCAGAAACATATCGCCATTCGCCTGTGCAGACCCGTCTCCGATCAACGCCTCGCCGCGGCCATACTTGTCGATGGTGACGCTGCCTGGCCCACCGCCGCCGCCGCGCACGTAGCGAATCGTCACCGGAGCGCCTCCCTTGATGGGACGGCTCCAATAATCCGGTCCCCACGACGGGTCGTAGCGATCGGTGTCGTAGCCGAGTTCGATCTCGACATGGTCCGAAGCGCCCAGCGCCGCACCATTCACGTGCAGGATCACGTATTTGGCCAGCGGATCCACGGGAAATGTGCCGGTCCAGATTTTGGGCGGCGTGGTCGGCGGTCCTGTGTCCGGACCGATGGTAATCGGCGCGCCGACGTTCAATACCGAACCTAATCGGTGACTCATGACTGCCTCCTAACGGACACGCTTGGCCTCGACAGTTTTCACATCGATGGAGGCCGATCCTGACTTCAGATCGGTGACTGTATAAACGGCAGTCACCTTGAGCTCGACCGGGCTGACGATTTCGAGAAACCCGAGCGTGAGGGGCAAGGGTTGTGCGGGCGGAGCCCCGAACAGCAGTTCCGCGATGCGGCAGCAGTCATCCATGGTCGCGGTGTGCGGCGGCAAAACAAGCGTGTCGATGCCTGCAGGGCGAACGACCGACGGCTCCCGGCCGCGCGCCGCTCCTGCGAGCACGAGCGGCAGGATGCGTTTCTCGATCTTTGCTTCGCGCTCCTGGAAGTTGTGAATGTTGATCTCGGTGGCGTAGTGGCCTGGCCGCAGAGGTTGGCAACCGCAATCCTGGTCCGCCTGAACGCCGCAGACAAACTTGACGCTGTAACTGAAGCGGCCGAGCGGGAGCGGGCCGATGACCACCGGCGGCCTCCCAGGCTGTGTCACGCTGATGCTCGGATCGTCCGTTGCGGCCGGGTCCCAGGCAACGTCCTGCGTGTAGCACCCGTTGCCCAGATCCAGCACGCTTCCGATCACCGTGCTGCCCGGTTGGGAATTGATCTGAAAGGACGCCGCGCGGCCGGGTCCCAGGTAATTCCCGTATCGGTCGCGTGGGCAGAACTTGATGCGGACGCGCCGCCGGCCGTCGGGCAGATCTCCCACGACTTCCGTGGTGACCTCGGTCTTGCCCGGATCAATGCCGACCTGAACGTAGACCGTCCAGGATGTTTCGCGCGTGCCTGTGCAACTCTCGCCGTAGACGGCGCGGGCGCGAAACGTATAGTTGCCCTCGATGCGAGCGAGGTCCTTTTGCGGGTTGCCGAAAACGCCGTCGGGCTCGAGGGCGCCATCCCCGTCGATCTCGCCGTCATCGAAGAGTTCGATCGCGGTAGTCGTGACGCCGGTCAGCTTGCCGCCGCGTTCCTGCTCGAGCGCCATCAGAGTGCTGGCGCGACTGTCGAGCTGATCGCTGCTGAGCTCAGTCGGAGGACGAAGGCCTGTGCGCGTCAGAATATTTCCGGTGCCGTCATCCGGCGTTTCGACTTCGACCGTGACCTTCGCGTCCACGACGAAGCCCGACGGCTCGCGCAGCACGACCTGCGGATTGATCGTGTCGCCGGTGTAATAACGGCGCGGTGCAAGGCGCCGGAAGAAGGGACCGCCGTCGACCACCACGGTGACGAAAAAGCGCTGCGGTTTCAGCGGCGCGGGAAACTCCTCGGCGCCGCCGCTTCGGAAAACTCTCACTTGCCACGCGCCGTTGCGTTCGCCGTTCAACGGAAGCGGCACTCGGAAGTAGACCCACGTGTTGCCCGAGGAGGCGAAGATGCCCGGCGAGGTGCTGGTGATGGTGTTCCCTGCCGGGGTTACGAGGCTCAGAAACAGTTGCTCGCCGCCGGTTTCCCATCCCAGGACGACGGTGAGCAGTTCTTCTCCGCAGACTTGGAACGGGATCGGCGCGGCGTTGGTCGCTCCGGCTGCGAACGTGAATAACGGATCCATGGAGACTGCGGTCTGGAAGATGTTGCCGAACGCGAGAACGAAAAACTTCTTCAGCTCCAGTCCCTCGCCCGCACGTGTGTAGATGCCGCCGTGGTCGCGGGCGAGAGTCGTGAGCAGCGGGCCATCCAGGCTCGCCTCGGTGCCGAAACCGATGATGCAGAGTTTGGTGACGCCCAGCTCGGGCTCGACATCGGCGATCATCGGCGGCGTGTTCTGCAGCCCGTCGGTCATGAGCAGGATGGCCGGGGTGTTGGCGGCGGGGGTCGGCACGGGTAGCTGCTGCTGGCCCGCGTGGAGACCTCCGCCGATCGTGGTTGCCCCACCCGGCGCGATACCGCCCACAATTCCGGCGTTGCGCAGAGGAGCGGGGCCGATCAAAACATCTTTGTTGGCGGGCGTGATCGGTGCGAGAGTAAACTCGGGCGGCCCCGATGTGGTGCTGAACGTGACCAAACCCACGCGATGGGTCCTGTCCGTCCGCAACAGATCGATGAACAGGGCAGCCGCTTCGCGCGCTTCCTGGATCTTGGTCTGACCGCTCAGACCGGTGAGGCTCATGCTCCCGGAGCGGTCCAGCACCAGGACGACGTCGACGTCCTTGGCAGGCGGCGGACCCGCAGCCAAATCCGGGAGAATCGCCGCTGTTGCCTGGCCCTGATTGTTGCAGGAGCCGGGCGCCCAGTCATTCACCGCGACAATGCGACCGGCGAGGTCGATCACGGGCGAACCCGAGCTCCCGTTGTCGGAGTCGCATGCGTAGGAAATCACCGAGCCGTTGACGCTCAACATCTGGCAGGTCGGATCGGTCGGCTTGCGCGAGACTTTCTTGGTGACGCCACGAGGGTGATGGATGACGAACAGCTCTTCGCCCAAGGCCGGCAGAGATGCGCGCATGGGGAGCGGAGGGACGCCGAGTCCTCCGGGCGGTGCTTCGAACTGAACCACCGCGTAATCCAGGCCGCTCCCCGTCGACACGCCGGCGCCCACGCCGGCTACCGCGAAGCCGGTTTTTACGATGCGCTTCAGTTTATGGAACTTGGGATTGTAGCCGGCCGGCCGGTTGCGGAAGCAGTCGGTCTGGTAATCGAGCGTGAAGGACCCGGAAGGAATCTCGGATCCACTAGCGACGCAATGGCCGGCCGTGAGGATCAGGTCCGGGCCGATCAATGCAGCAGAGCAGCTCGACAAATTGCTTCCACTGGCCTCGATAAACATGCCGACGCTGCGGGCGACGTCTCGCATCAGGCCTGCGGGAAGGCAGTCGGCATTTTCCCAGCTCGGCGAAGCGCCTCCGGGACAAACTCCGGCCGAGTTGAAGAATGTCGGCTCCTGATAAGGAGAATCGATCAGGAACACGTCGGCATTGGTGTTGGCGGCCCCGTTGTTTTGCAATCCTTCGCCGCGGCCGAATTGAGAAAGTGTCGCCTGGCCGGCGCCGCCGCCCCCATCGACGAAGAAGATATCGACGGAATTCCCCTTGATGGGCCTGCTCCAGAAGTCCGGCCCCGAGGCGTTTGTGAAGACGTCGGTGTCGTATATCAGATCCACTTCCAGGCGATCGCCGGCGCCGAGCGCGGCGGCAGTGAAGTGGAGCATGAGAAATTTCGTTCCGCCCGGCGCGGCCGGCGGTGAAAACGTCACTTTCCATCGGCCTGGCGATACTTGCGTGCCATTGCCCGGCCCGACGATTTGCAACGGTGAAGCCGCCAGAACCGAACCAAGACGGTGACTCATGGGATGACTCCTTTACAAATGACTCCGCTCTAACCGCGGCGGAGGCGAATGATCCTGGGCTGGATCTGTTCAACATCGATGCTGACAGAGCCGGAATTCTGACCGGTCACGGTGTAAACTGCGGTCACGCTCAACTCGACAGGACTGACGATTTCGAGGAAGCCGATCGTGATCAGCATCGGCGATGTGGGCGAAACGCCCAGCAGTAACTCGGCGATGCGGCAGCAGTCGTCCATCGTCGCCGAGCGCGGCGGCAGCACGAGCTTGTCCTCAGCGCGCAGGCTGGCTGTGCGCGGTTCGCGGCCGGCCGCGGCGCCGGCAAGAACCACGGGAATAATCCGCTTGCGAATCAGAGACTCGGAAGTGTTGTGGTTGTAGATATTGATCTCGGTCGCGTATGTGCCCGGGCTCACGGGTGCGCAAGCGCAGGGGCACTCCGGCTGTACGCCGCAGACGAACTTGACGCTATAGCTATAGAACACCTCGAACTTGCACGCAGGAGCGGTGATCTCGACACGTTTCCGTGCAACGACGACTCCGTCCGCCACGACATCGAGCGTTCCGTTGAACACCTGAGCCTGGTCCTTGCACGGCACGACGCCGGTGAATGTCACTTCGAACGGTAGCTTGTGCTCCTTGTCGCCGGCGAGCGGACCGTAACCGCCTGGAGGCGAGATGGAGGTGACAAACGGCGTAGTCGCACCGGTGGGAACCAGCTTCACGTTGTTGATGCCCGTCACGGCGCCCCTCACCAGGTCGATGATGGTCTGCGCGATGTTCGCGGGATTGGCGCCCGTGACGAACCGGCCTCCCGTCGCATTCGCTATGCGCGTGGCCTGCCCGGCCGAACCGCCGGGCGCGCCGCAGGTGGAACCATAGTCGAAGGCGCCATGCTTGGGGTCGTCATCCAGTCCGGGAATGTTGGTGCTGATTGCCAGCACCGCAATCTTCTCGTTGACCAGCTCCGCCGTCACCGAGGCTTCGGTAACGTCCGCAGGTTCGCCGGAGATCCTCGCACACACCGGATCGTGACCGGCGGCGTCTCCGAACCAGACGATGATTCGCTTAGATCCGGAGCGCCACCCGATCGAGCCTCCGGGTGGCTGAGCCAACCTGTGGAGCGCATAGAGCTGGTCCTCGGGAAGATCGCCGCCTCCAAACTCGGTCCAGGCGTTGATCGCAGCCGTTACGTTCGCGGCAATGTTGGTGGGACTGAGCTGATGCTCAAACGGTGGGAAACTGTTGGGAAAATCCTTGTAGTTGCCGACGCCGTAGGCGAAGTCAAGGCCAAGACCATTCAGGGTGGTGAGGATCGTAGCGGCGTCGGCCTTGACGGCGCGCAGGATCGGATTCATGCTGAACGTGGTGTCCGCCAGAAAATAAATATCAGCCTTCGCCACGACCGGCTGGCGCGGGATGGTCACGGTGATCGTTTCCGTGAACGTCTCACCCTGGTCCAACTCCAGCTTGTTGTCGCTGGGGTTGATCGTGATGGGCACAACCGGAGCGGGCCCGGGAACTGTTCCGGCGGTGCCCGCAAAGTAGGTGACTCCATCCCGTCTATTGATTTCTTCAAGATTCAGCTCGGCTCCGGACTGAGCCAGCACCGCTTCGTAGCGGGGTCCGTTTGCCTGGGCGGCGCTGACAGCGCGGAAACGGTAGATCGGCTCCTGAGTCATCCGCAGTGTGTCGCGCGCCGTATCCACCAGCAACAGGTCTGTGATTTTGTATTTCCTGCCAATTAACTTGAGAGCCTTCGCTGCCGGAGCTTCGGGATCGCCGCCGGGGGGATTGTGTTGCATGCGTTCCTCCTCCTCGCTCGGTCGCCGGTCTGGATCGCCCGGCTGG
>JBOGMR010000762.1:0-10324 GCA_050746825.1 Bryobacteraceae bacterium
GCCCTGTGTCGAACGCTACGACCGATCCGTCTTTGCCGAGCGCGGTAACGTTCGCGATGCCGCCGATATTGAGGGCCACGCTGCCGGCCGGAAACAGCAGCGCATCAACGAACGGAACCAGTGGCGCGCCCTTGCCGCCCGCCGCGATGTCGCGCGCGCGGAAGTTGGACACCACCGGAATTCCAGTGCGCTCCGCGATCACTGCGGCTTCGCCGATCTGAAACGAGTTGCGCCCGCTGTCGTGATAGATGGTCTGGCCGTGCGATCCAATCAGCTCGATGTTGCGCAGCGGGATTCGCGCCAGTTTGCAGGTCTTGATCACCCGTTCCGCGAAGGCCTCACCCAGCGCGAAGTTCATTTCCGAGATTGCGCCGGCGGAAGCCGCCCCTCGATTTGGATCGGCGAGCGCGAGCATGAGGTAGCGGATCAGCGCGGGGTAGGGAGCGGAGGCGAACGCGAGCGTCTTGACGCGCCGGCCGTCCGTCTCCACAAGCGCCACGTCGATGCCATCGAGCGAAGTGCCGCTCATGATGCCGGCTACAAGCATGACCGTTTCAGCTCCTCCTGTAATTCCGACAGCAGCTTCAGCGCTTCGATGGGGCGCAGCTCGTCGAGGTTCAGCGCGCGAATCCGGTCGGCGATCTGATGGCCCACCGGCGCGAACAACTGGATCTGCACAGGACCGGCCGGCGCCAGTTCTTCGGTGACCCGATGCTCGCTGCGCTCGTGCAGCTTGAGCACCTCGCGCGCCCGCTCGATCACCAGCGGCGGCAGGCCGGCCAGACGCGCCACTTCAATCCCGTAGCTCCGGTCGGCACGGCCCGGCTCAACGCGCCGCAAAAAGATGATCTTCTCGCCGGCTTCCTTGACCGTGACACGCAGGTTGCGAACGCCTTCGAGCTGCGTCGCCAGTTCCGTCAGTTCGTGATAGTGCGTCGCGAAGAGCGTTTTGGCGCGCGTCCTCGACTGAATGAACTCGACCACGGCCCACGCCAGCGCGAGGCCGTCATACGTTGCCGTGCCGCGGCCAATCTCATCCAGCACGACCAGACTCCGCGGCGTCGCCGTGTTCAAGATCACCGCCGTCTCCGTCATCTCGACCATGAAAGTCGAGCGTCCGCGAGCCAGGTTGTCGGAAGCGCCGATGCGCGTGAAGACCCGGTCGATGACGGGCAGCGTTGCGGACTCGGCGGGCACGAACGAGCCCATCTGCGCGAGGATGGCGATCAGCGCAGCCTGCCGAAGGTAGGTCGACTTGCCGCCCATGTTCGGTCCTGTGATGATCGCGATCAATTCAGTACCGCTGTCGAGATACAGATCGTTGGCGATGAAGCGATCGGCGCCTTCTTCCGCGATGCGCTCGATCACAGGATGCCGGCCCGCGACGATCTTCATTTCGCCGGAACCCGAGAAGTGCGGGCGGGTGTAGTGATTCGCGGCGGCCGTTTGCGCGAGTGCTGCGATGACATCGAGCTCGGCGATCGCCGCCGCCGTCTGGCGGATGCGCTGCGCCTGCGCGGCGGCGAGCTGCCGCACTTCCTGGAACAGGTCGCGCTCGAGCGCCAGAATCTTCTCCTCCGCATCGAGCACCTTGCGCTCGTAATCCTTCAGCTCCGGAGTTGTGAAGCGCTCGGCGCCCACCAGCGTCTGCTTGCGCTCGTAGTCCTGGGGCGCATGGTGAAGATTGGCCTTCGAGATCTCGATGTAAAAACCGAATACGTTGTTGAAACGAACCTTGAGCGACTGAATGCCGGTGCGGGTCCGCTCGCGCGCTTCAAGCTGTGCGATGTACTGGCGGCTGTTTCGGCTGAGATCGCGCAGTTCGTCGAGCGCCGCGTTATAGCCCGCGCGGATGGCGCCGCCGTCGGTAACCAGCGCCGGTGGCTCATCGGCGATGGCGGCCAGAATCGCGCCGGTGACCTCCGGCACGTCATCGAGCCGTTCGTGAATCTGGCTGAGCCGTGCAGCCGCACGGACGCCGAGTCGCGCCCGCAATTGCGGGATGCTTCCGAGCGAGCGGCCGAGCGCAAACAGTTCGCGCGGACCGGCGGCGCCCAGCGTGACCTTCGCGACGAGCCGCTCGAGGTCCAGCACCGCGGCCAACTCCTTGCGCAGTTCGGCGCGCAGTATGGTTTCGGTCTGCAGCTCGGCGACGGCATCGAGACGCGCTTCGATTTCATCGAGCTCCATCGACGGCCGGAGCAGGCGTTGGCGCAAGAGCCGCCCGCCCATTCCCGTCGCTGTGACGTCGAGCACGCTGAGCAGCGTCGCGCCTTCGCCCTGGAAAATCGGCTCGACCAGTTCGAGATTTCGCACCGTGACAGCGTCGAGCACCATCGCGGCGGCGCGGTCGAAGAACAGCGGCCGATCGAGATGATCGAGCGCGGCGCGCTGCGTGTCGCGAAGATAATGGAGGATCGCACCGGCGGCGGAAATCGCCGCGTGGCGGCTGGCCAGGCCGCACCCGTCGAGCGAGAGCAGCGAAAAATGCTCGCGCAGCGTGCGGTCGGCGTAGTCGTGGCTGAAGATCCAGTCTTCGAGTTCGGTCTGGAGAACACGCCGGCCGCGCTCTTCGGCGTTTGCGAGAAGCGGCAACGCTCCAGGCACCAGCACTTCGCGCGCGCCGAGACTTTCGATGGCGGCCGCAACTTCCGCGGCATCGATCTCTGTCGCGCGGAATTCTCCGGTCGAGACGTCGACGTACGCCAGACCCGCGCGGTCGCCTGCACGCGCCACCGCCGCAAGGTAGTTGTTCTCCCGCGCGCGTAGCAGGTGCGCGTCGGTAGCTGTGCCGGGTGTTACGATACGCGTGATCTCGCGTTTGACCAGCTTCTTCCCCGCGCTCGCTTCCTCCATCTGGTCGCACATCGCCACGCGATAGCCTTTCTGAATCAGCCTCGCGACGTAGCCTTCCGCGGCGTGATAAGGCACGCCGCACATCGGGATGGCGGCGCCTTTCTCTTTGTTCCGCGAGGTGAGCGTGATCTCGAGTTCGCGCGCGGCTGTCACCGCGTCGTCATAGAACAGCTCGTAGAAGTCGCCCAGGCGGAACAACAGGAGTGCGTTCGGCGCCTGCTGTTTAATGGCATGGTATTGCCGCATGAGCGGCGTGGCGGGGTCAGCGGCGGACATGGTCGCTAATCACTGTCACGCGTAGATTCCTCGCAACTTGATTGCGAAGGCCACGCGGTCAAGAGCCAGCATGTAGGCCGCGGTGCGGTTGTTCACCTGGTGTTTGTCCGCGTAGCCCACCACCGCGTCGAAGCTCGCATGCATGATTTCCGCCAGACGCTCATTCACAAGCTGCTCGTTCCAGAAAAAGCCCTGCCGGTCCTGCACCCACTCGAAGTAGGACACGGTCACGCCGCCCGCGTTCGCCAGAATGTCGGGGATCACGAAGATGCGCTTTTCGGCCAGGATCGCGTCCGCAAGCGGCGTGGTGGGTCCGTTGGCGCCTTCGCACAGAATCTTCGCCCGAATGCGGCCGGCGTTTTGCGACGTGATCACGTTTTCAGTCGCCGCCGGCAGCAGCACGCCGCACTCGAGGAACATCGCTTCGTGCCGGTCGATGTTCTCGGCTTCGGGGAAATCGAGAATCGACCCGGTCTCGGCGCGGTGCGCTCGCAACGCCTCAATGTTCAGGCCATTTGGATTGTAGACAGCGCCGTCGTATTCGATGATCGCGATGATCTTGAAGCCGGCCTGGCTCATCAGGCGCGCCGCCATGCCGCCGACGTTTCCAAATCCCTGAATGACCACGCGTGTGTTGGCCGGGTCCATGCCGAACCTGGCAAGCGCTTTGAGCGTGACCATCATGCAGCCGCGCCCCGTGGCTTCGGTGCGTCCGCGCGAACCGCCCAAGTCCATCGGTTTGCCGGTGACCACGGCGGTGACCGTGTGGCGCGCGTGCATCGAGTACGTGTCCATGATCCACGCCATCACGCGTTCGTTAGTATTCATGTCGGGCGCCGGTACGTCCTTCTCCGGGCCGAGGAACTCCATCAGTTCCGCGGTGTAGCGTCGCGTGATGCGCTCGAGCTCGCCGTCAGAGAGCAGATTGGGATCGCAGATGACGCCGCCTTTCGCGCCTCCGAACGGAATATTCACTACGGCGCACTTCCAGGTCATCCAGGAAGCGAGCGCGCGAACTTCATCGAGAGTCACGTCCGGCGAATAGCGGATGCCGCCCTTTCCCGGCCCGCGCGCGATCGAATGCTGCACGCGGTATCCGGTGAAAACTTCAAGTCGTCCGTCGTCCAGGCCGACAGGAATGTGAACGGTGATCTCTTTGGCCGGACTTCGGAGCACTTTGCAAAGGCCGTCGTCGAGCTTCAACCTCGCCGCCGCTTCATCGAAGCGCGTAGCTGCCGCCACCCAGGGATTCATTTCCTGGCCGGCCGGCACGGCTGCGAGTGTGGACATCGGTGCGTAGCCTCCGGGTATTATTATCGCCTGTTTCGGCAAACCGGCCCGAAGCGCTGCCGCACGAACCACCCTCGCGCGCGAGATTAGCCACCGGCACTACGACGATTCTGATGATTCCCGGAGTAGGACCAGTACTCGCGACTGCTCTGTTTGGCGGCCTCCTGCTCGGCGCCGCGGGCGCGGCTGTTGGACTCAAAGCTGGAAAAGCCGTCGAAGAGTTTCTTGACGAAGGCCTTCCCATAGATGAGCTGTTCGTGTATAAGGATGCACTCCGCAAAGGACGCTCGTTGGTGGTGGCTCTCGTGGAAGATGATGACGAAGCGGGACGGGTACGCGCCGCTCTCACGGAGTCCGGCGCCGAAGCCGTCGACCCGGCTCGTGAGAAGGACGGTATCGGCCTACGGGAAGCCTCGGAAGAACGCTATTCCTGAAACTTCATCACCTTGCATGCGGTGCTGCTGGTCACACCGGAACGCGAATTGCACGAACGATACCGGAGGTCCGTATGCCGGAAAAGGAGACGCGTGAGCGAGCGCGAAAGGACGCGCGGCAAGGCAAGGCGCGCCGTCGACGCAGGCGGGAGAATTCGTTCACGAAGAGATCAAGCACGTGCGGGAAGGCAAGCACGGAGCCCGTTCCGCAAAGCAAGCGATCGCGATCGGGCTGTCGAAAGCCAGGCGGGCTGGAGTGAAGTTGCCGCCACCGAAGGAGGGTACGGCCTCGGCGAGAACGCGGGCTCAGGCGAAGCGCGATTATATGAAAGGTCAAACAGCGGCTGGACGATCCATTTCGCCCAAGAGATCGCGTGCGGCCCGCGAGACGCTCCGACGTGAGGGCGGGCAGGCGGCCTCGCACACAGCCCTCTCTCGCCAGGCCCACGCCAGCGCGCGCCGCCGCGGCGCTGCGAGGCGGCGTCAGGCCGCTCAGAAAGCCGTCCGGACGAAAGGCCCGGCAGTGCTGAAAAGCGCGGCGCGCACGCGGGCGCGGGGAGGATAACGTTCCCGACCGCGCCTCCCACGACGCCGCCGATGGCGCTTCCCATGCCGGGCTGCTCGGCATGCGTCGTGGGTATCTTTTCTACCTGTTCTGCGGATTGCGGGTAGACGATGCTGATCCGATCGTCAGGAATTCCGGCAGTGCGCAGCCGGTCCTGGGCAGCGGCGGCCAGAGTCGGGTTGGTGAAAACTCCCACGACTGCTTCCATGATCCTCGCGCTCCTTTCCATGCAATATAAGAGCAAGTTGAGTACCATTTCGAAGGCGCAGCGGCTTCCCAACAAGCCCGGAGCGCACGGAAACAAATCTCTTGACTACAATATTTTTCAATGCTAGTTTTGTAGCATAGTGCTACGAGATTAGCAGGAGAGCCGATGAAACGCGAATCTCACGAAGGGCTGAGCCGCCGCGAGCGGCAAATCATGGACATTCTGTACCGGCAAGGGCGGGCGACCGCGGCCGAGGTTCAAGAGGGCCTGCCCGATCCGCCCAGCTACTCCGCTGTGCGCGCGATGCTGCGTGTGCTCGAGGAGAAAGGGCACGTGCGGCACGAAGAGGAGTCTCTGCGATACGTGTTCCTGCCGACGGTACCGCGCGATAAGGCCAAGCGGTCGGCGATGAAACATCTACTCGAAACCTTCTTCGACAATTCGGCGGAGAAGGCCGTGGCGGCGCTGCTGGATGTGTCGGCGGCGCGATTGTCGCGCGACGATCTGAATCGCATGACGGAGCTGATCGAGAAGGCTAAAAAGGAGAATTGAGATGTTGACACTGATTTTGAAGGCGACGGTGGTGCTTGCAGGAGCGTGTGCGATTGGCGCCGCGATGCGACGGGGTCCGGCTTCGGCGAGGCATCTGGTTTGGGTGGCGGCGATGGCGGGCGTGTTGCTGCTGCCGCTTCTCTCGAGAGTCGTGCCGAAGACTCGGCTCGCCGAACTGCCCGCCGCCAGCTTTGTTTCCCCCGCACAGCCGGCGCCGTCGGACGCGCCACATCCTGCGCCCTCGAAGTCTCGCGCTCCGCTGCGAGTGCCCTGGACCGCGATCTGGATGGCCGGCACCACAGTCGTGCTGGCGCGGGTTGGGGCGGGTCTGGCTCGTGTGTGGTGGTGGAGCCGAAAGGGCTCGCCCATGTCGCTGAACGTTTCTGTGCAAGTCCGCGAGTCGCAGGCAATCCGCCTCCCGATGACGTGGGGTGTCGTGCGGCCCGTCATCCTGCTGCCCGCCGAAGCGCGCGCCTGGTCCGACGCCCGCATTCGTCAGGTTCTGGCGCACGAATTGAGCCACATCGAACGCAACGACTGGCTGACGCAGATGATCGGTCATCTGACATGCGCGCTGTACTGGTTCCATCCGCTCGCGTGGTACGCGGCGGCCGAAGCACGGAAGGAAGCCGAGCTTGCCTGCGATGACGCCGTGCTGCGCGCAGGAACCGCACCGGCCGAATACGGCGCCACGCTGGTCGACCTGGCGAAGGGTTTGAACGCCCGGGAAGGCCGCTGGTCGGCCGCGGTCGGCATGGCGGAGCCCACGCGGCTCGAAGGACGTCTGCGGGCAATGTTAGAGGGCGGACGGGATCGCCGCGGGGTCAGCCGCGGGCGCGCCGCAGTTACAGCGCTGGCTTCGCTTTGCCTGCTCGCGCCACTTGCTGCTCTGCGATCTCCGGCACAAACAGCTGCGATGGGACGGCTCGCCGGCGTGGTTCGTGACCCGAGCGGCGGAACGATTCCCGGCGCAGTGGCCGGCGTGATCAGCGGTCAGCCTCGAGTGCATGAAATCGTGCAGACTAACGACGCCGGTGAATTCGTGCTCCCGGCCCTGCCGGCCGGAACCTATGAAGTGCAGGTGAGCAAACGCGGCTTCCGCCGCCTGGAACGCAGGGATGTGGCGGTGACCGTGGGCGCGACCGCACTCGATCTCACTCTCGATATCGGCGGCGTTTTTGAAACCGTGGACGTGATCGGTAAAGCCCCGCGACAGCCGGTCTCGGCCGGCACACCCCGGCGAATCCGTGTCGGCGGCGAGGTTCAGGCGACCAAGCTGGTCTATCAGACGAAGCCCGAATATCCGGCGCGCGCGCAAGAGAAAGGCGTCGAAGGCACGGTGCTGCTCAATGCGGTCATCTCGCGCGACGGCAGTCTGATCGGGCTGACTGCGCTGAACCGGCTGGTCGATCCGGACCTCACGGCGGCGGCAATGGACGCGGCACGTCAATGGCGGTACCAGCCGACGCTACTGAACGGCGAGCCGGTGGAGGTTGTCACCACGATCACCGTGAACTTCCGTCTGGTACCGTAATTAGTAGTGAACCGCATCAGCTACTGCGAGTTTCAGCCGCCGCTCGCGTTGGCGGAGTCCGTGGAGTGCTTCTGGACGCTCACGGGCGACGGCCTGACCGAAGCCGAGCGCCGGCATCGCGTGCTGCCTGACGGTTGCATGGACATCATTTTCATGACGGATCGCGCGCGCTCGCGGGCGTCGCTGCAGGCGGTGGGCACGATGACGCGGTTCCAGGTGGTCAGCCTGCCGGAGAATTCCGTGACCGTCGGCGTGCGCTTTCATCCCTTTGCGGTCAAGCCGTGGGGCAGCCTTCCGGCCAGCGAGTTGACCGACCGTCAAGTTCCGCTGGTGGACATCTGGCGCAGTGCGGCCGCTCGCCTGGAGGAACAACTCTGCGATGCGACGTCATCGCCGGAGCAGGTACGCGTGCTGGAGGCGGCCTTGGCAGGACGGACCGGCTGCGACGCTCTTCCGCGCAACGTCGGTGAGCGGCAGTTGCGCCGTATCTACGGTGCGACCGTGGGCATCGGGCCCAAACGGCTCTCGCGGATCCGGCGATTTCGCCGCTTATTGCGCCTCATCCACACGCGTCCGCGCGACGCCTGGGCCTCGCTAGCTCTCGAATGCGGCTACTTCGATCAGGCTCACATGAACAACGAGTTCCGCAAGCTCAGCGGCCTGACCCCCGAGCAATACATCATGTCCGATTTATCCAATACAGGACCGCAACAATCTGACACCCTGGTGGAATGAGCCAGGCACAAAACGACAGGCGCATCGATTACATCGAGTTTCCCGCTTCTGACCTACCCAGCACGAAGCGCTTCTATGAAGAAGTCTTCGCGTGGAGGTTCGAGGACTACGGGCCACACTACACCAGCTTTCGAGATGGCCGGCTGGAGGGCGGGTTCACGACGCGGGAGAAGCCAACCGCGGCGGGTCCGTTGGTTGTGATCTACGCGGCTGACTTGGCCGCGATCGAGTCCAAAGTCGCTGCCGCCGGCGGCGTCATCGTGAAACCGGCGTATTCATTTCCAGGCGGCCGGCGTTTTCACTTCGCGGATCCGAGCGGTAATGTGCTGGCGGTCTGGAGCGAGTAACATTTCAGGCAGCCAGATCAGTGTGAGAGAGGCAGGCGTCGCCTGCTATTTCCTGACGTTGGGCGGCGCGGCTCCCTGAAACACGACAGCCTTGCTGACGAGCGGTGACCAGACCACGCCCCCTGCATCCAGACCCGAGGCCGTGAAAGGCACGGGCGGAGAAAGCGTTCCGACCGTAAGCAGCCCTATCGTGTTCGGCGGCGCTCCCGTCAGCATGTTGGCGAGAATCAGCGAGGAAACTGTGAAACGCCCCACGTCGGCGCGCTCGATACAAAGAAAGATTGTTCCGATCTGCAAGGGTTCGCTCGCGCTGATCCCGAATATCAGCGCCTGACCACCCGGCTCGCCTCCGGTCCAGGTGACCGTGAGGTCCTGGTTGACCGGGATTGTGTTGACTTGGGCCTCGTTTGTCCAGTCGAAACCCGATCGAATGTTGATCGTGGCCCTGAACGCGCCGATGTCGGCTCCGCCGGAGCCATCCACGGTGTAGGTGCCGGGGTCTAAGAACAGCGGCTCCGGCGCAGCCAACGGCACACCGCCGCCGAGTTGGCCCGAGTAGTTTCCCGGCTGATCTCGCACCAGTTGTTTCGTCCCTTTGGGGCCAGTGACTGTGAGGACGGCGCCCGCATCCAGTGGATCGGGCCGGACAGGGTCGGTGACTACCAGGTTGTCCGTGCCTTTCACCGCAGCAAAGAGACACGCTCCGGGCGACGGCGACCCGTAGGGTCCCTGAGAGGCCAGAAGGCGCTCCGCGGTGTAACGTCCGAAAGAGGCGCCCCCTATATCCTGAGTGACGACGATCGAAGCCACTTTGACGGTCACTCGCGCTAGGGAGACAGTTCCCACACGAGCACTGCCCGAGCTGATCAGCCGATTCAGTTCCTCGGACGAAAGGCCGGCGAAGTCCGAGCATAGCTCTCCTTGTGCCGCCACCGAGATGAACGTGATGTTGGAGACCACATTGCCGGCTTTCACCGCGACAGGGACGTAACAACCCTCCACACCCGGCGGAACCACGAACGCAATCTGATCGATGCCCGCGCAGCATCCTGAGCGGCCCGCATAGGACAGAACTGCTCGCTGTCCGCCGGCGTACAATTCGGTAGGCACGGTGAGATTTCCCGGACGAGGGCCGGCGGCTTCATTTCCGCTGACCGGACCCAGGCCAGTGCCCCACAAAATCAGAGTCTGACCTGGACGCGCAGAAGCGTTCAGACGATTCAGCGGTTGGTCGGTAGCCGAAACGAAGTTCTGAACGACGCCGGGGCCGTTGCCTGCCTGGTTTATGGCGAAACTGCCGAAGGAACTGCTCTCCACACGAATCTGTGCTGCCGAACTGACGCTGCCGTTGTACGTGACGGTCAGATTGTTCACAGTTCCGGTCGACGGCAGGATCGCGGCCACCTGCGTCGCAGACGTGTACACCATGATCGCGTTGATGGCCAGCGGAGTTCAAGGAGTGGTGATGCGGATTGACGTGCCTGCGAGCGTTGTGGGCAGAGGGTACGACGTCGCCTGCACCAGGGT
>JBOGMR010000763.1:0-5332 GCA_050746825.1 Bryobacteraceae bacterium
GCCGCGGAGTGTCGCGAGCACCGCCGGGTCCGCTGCGCCGGGCCTCGCCGCGACCACCATGGCTTCCTCCTCGGCCTTCTCCCGGCTGGATCGTGTGAACAGGCTCATCACCTGGAGCAGCACCGGAATCACGGCAATCGGGACGAGCACCATCGTCATCATGGTGCGCCGATCGCGCACCATGTCCAGCATTTCTTTGGAGTAGACAGTCGAAATAGAGGACAGCCTCATCTCATGCCTCCAGATTGAGCAAGCCCAGAAATATCTCGCGGAGCCGCCGCTTGCCGGTTTGCTCGCGGAGCTCCTGCATGGTGCCGGATGCGGTGATGTGGCCTTCGTGGATCACGGCGATCCGGTCGCAGAGATATTCCGCTTCTTCCATGACATGCGTCGAGAACAACACGCACTTGCCGGCCTCCCGCTCGCGCAGGATAAATCGCTCCACCAGTCGCGCGGTCGGTACGTCCAGACCCGACGTCGGCTCGTCCAGGATCAGCACGGGCGGATTGTGCACGATCGTCCGGCCGATTGCCAGACGCTGCCGCATGCCCGTCGACAGCTTGTCCGCGCGCACGTCCGCGAAGTCCCGCATCTCGAGAAGGTTGATCACCCCGTCGATTGATTTTGCGAGGGCCCCGTCGCCGAGCTGGTTCAGTTTCCCGAAAAAGCGCAGCGTTTCCCGCGCCGTTAATCGCGGATACAGTCCCATATCACCGGAGAGAAAACCGACGTTGCCCCTCGCGTCCGCAGCCTGAGCCACAATGTCGAATCCGCAAACCGACGCCGCGCCTCCCGACGGCGCCAAAATCGTTGCCAGCATTCGCAGCGTCGTCGTCTTCCCTGCGCCGTTCGGCCCAAGCAGTCCAAAAATCTCGCCGGCCTTCACGTGGAATGACACCCGATCCACGACCAGTTTCCGTCCCCGCTTCGGATCTCTGAACTCCTTGCACAGCTCACGGACTTCGATCATGGCTTGCCTTTGGGGATCAGACGCGCAACACCGATCTGCCCGTGAATGTTCTCATCAGGCGCCGCAACGTCGCCTCCTCCAAACCACACCGTCACTTCTCCGTTTTCGACGATTACGGTGGGATCGCAAATCACCATACGGTTCCACGGCTCAGCGCCCTCGAAGACAGCGTCACTCTTCCGCCACGTGACGCCGTCGCGAGAAATCGCGAGACCCAGGCGCCGGCGCTCATCGCGCGCGCGGCCCGTGTACAGCATGCAATACTCGCCGCCACACGGCCAGACCGCGGCCTCGCCGAGCCCATTCTCGTCAAAAGCGCCCGGCTCGCCCAGCTCGAGCACCGGATTTTTTCGCAGCTTTTCCCAAGTCACGCCGTCGCGCGATTGCGCCACTCCCAGCCGCTGTCTTCGCGCACGGTCCTGTCCGAGGTAATACAGGAAATACCAGTCTCCGGCTTCGATGACGTATGGATCCGCAACGCCACGCTCATCCCAACTTCCGCGCGGCCCCGGTTCGAGCACCGGAGCAGGCGCCTTCGTCCACACGCGCCCGTCGCGCGATCGCGCGAGTCCGATCACAGGCCTGTCCCTAGAACCCGAATGATACCAGTAAAGCCACTCTTTGCGAGAATAGAGCGCGGATCCGTTGGAGGCGATGTAGCCGCCATTGTCGGGCGAGAGGACCTTCCCGGCCTTTCGCCACGTGATCCCGTCCGATGAAGTCGCGAGCCCCGTGTGCCAGGAGCGGCCGTCGTAACCCGAGTAGAAGTTGTAGAGGACACCTTCATGCCTGACTACAGAAGGATTCAGCACGTCCACCGAATCCCATTCGCCCGCGGGGCCGCGGGTAATCACCGGCTCAGCTCGAGCAGTCCATTCGAACGCCGGCGCGGGTCCGGCGCCGCCGCTCGGCGGAAGCCGAAAATCCGCATACCGCCCGCAGGAGGTTAGCAGGAGTAGTCCAATGAGTACCTCTGCTGCTCTCTGTCTGCTCTGCTGATCCTGGCCACGTGGCGCAGGCACTCGTGCCTGCCGCGCCGAGACTCGTCTCGGCGCTTGGCGGAAATAGGCTGAGATTTCTATTGCGCCAAACGCACTACTTCGAATATGAATGATTCCCACCGCCGTCTTCCGCATCAGTACCCGGCAGGCAAATGGCTCTTTATCACGTGGCATCTCCACGGCAGCCTGCCCCGCTCTGTCTATCCGCCACCGGGAAAGATGAACAGCGGAAAGGCCTTCGTCTGGATCGATCGCTATCTCGATACTACCCGGGTTGGTCCCCGATACCTCATCCAGGAACCGATCGCTCAGCTCGTTCTTGCATCTCTCTTCAGAGGCGTCGAACTCGGGCATTACAACCTTCGGCGCTACGTGATCATGGCAAATCATGTTCACGTGCTCTTGTTTCCCAGGGTCGCGCCGTCACGGTTGCTGGGCTCATTGAAGGGAGCCACGGCAAGAGAAGCCAATCGGATCCTGGGCTCCACTGGAAAGCCGTTCTGGCAGGCTGAATCTTACGATCACTGGGTGCGCGATGAAGTCGAGTTGAACAGGATCGTCGCTTACATCGAAAACAATCCGGTGAAGGCGGGGCTGGTTCAAAGGGGGGAAGATTACCGCTGGTCAAGTGCGTACCTAAACCCGCCAAGCGCCGAGACGAGTCTCGGCGCGGCAGGCACAAGTGCCTGCGCCACGTCAGCGGCATCAAGGAAACCAGGAGCGCATCAATAGTCACAGAGAGGCACAACATCAAATCGGGATTTTCATCTTCAGCCCCGCCCCCCTGCCTGGCCGTGACTCCAGTTGCAACTCCGCCCCCAATGACCGCGCGCGCCGCTTCAGACTAACCGGCCCGAGCCGCAGCAGCTCCAGCTCATCCAGCGTGTACGTGCCGGCGAAGTGAAACCCGACTCCGTTGTCATCCACGGACACCTCGAGAATCTTGCCCACCTTCTCGATCGCCACCGCGACACGCGTCGCCTTCGAGTGCTTTTGCACGTTGCTGAGCGCTTCGCGGATCATCTGCATCACGTCTGTGCACGTCTCCGGCGCGGCGGTGAATGGGCGATCGCCTCCCAAAAACGTGACCGGAATGCCGCTCTCTTTCTGGAAATCATCCACAAGCCGCCGCGTGGCCGCCGGCAAGCTCGCCCCATCCACGTCGAGCGGCCGCATATTCCGCACGAACGATCGCATTTCGCGCACCTGCGCCTTTGACATCTCCTGCAGGGACTGCAACTCCTGAAGCCCCGACTCGCGATCGCGTTCGAAAAGCTTCCTCAAAATCTCCAGGCGCATTTGAAAACTGATCATGCTTTGCAGCGGACCATCGTGGAAATCGGCCGCAATCCGCTGCTGTTCCCCTTCGCGCGCCGTCTCGGCGACGTCGCCGGTCTGGTCAATCCTCTCGGTCAGCTCCCGGATCTTCTCCTCCAGGCGTTTCTTCTGAACGGCGAACGCGCATGCGAAAGCACCCGCCACCAGAATCGTCTCGCGCAGAATATTCTTCTCGCCGACCTGCGAAACTGCGAAGAAAACGATGCACGTCCCCGCCACCAGCACAACCTCGCGCGGATTGTACAGCGTCACCGCCGCCGTCAGCAGGTAGATGTAGAAGGCCGGCGCCAGCCATACCGTTCCGATCGCCCCGTACTTGGCCAGCACCATGAAGAAGACCGTGTCGACAAAGAGCGCCAGCAGTCCGAACGAACCGCTGGCGCGTCCCTTCCGGAGCGCCACAAAACTCGACAGCGCGAAGAACGCCACCGACAAAGTGACCAGAATGGAATCAATGGGCGCGACGATCTGAAGGCCCAGACACGCCGTCGCGAGCACTGCCCTCGCGATGGCGAGGTACATCATCCAGCGCGCGCGTTGGTTGGCCAGGTCCGGCAAGCCTCAATACTAGCGGAAATCGGGCGAAAGGCGAAAGGCCGGGACAGACCGGATGGTTCGGCCCAAGCGCTCACTTCCGAATGTAGAGAAACAGGGTGTGGCTGCGGCCTTCGCCGTCATCATCGACGGTTTCGATCTTGTCCGGCTTCCAATCACGGAATTCGAAATCATGCGAAACGATTCGTGCGCCCTTCTTGAGCTGCTTTTCGAGAATCGGCCGCACTTTGTCGTTCGATATCGGCAGCAGATAAACCGTGATCAGGTCGGCGGAGCTGTAATCCTGCTGGAGAATGTCGCCGTTGACGATCTTCGCCGTTTTTTGCAGCTTCAGGTTGGCGATGCGATCCATGCTCTGCTTGAACAGGTCTTTGTCCAGCTCGATGCCGACCGAGTTGGCGTGAAATTTCTCCGCCGCCATGATCACGATGCGGCCATCGCCGCTGCCCAGATCGTACATTTTCTCACCGGCCTTGAGCCCGCCCATCTGAAGCATCTTCTGCACGATGGTCTCCGGCGTCGGATAATACGGCGCCAGCTTCTCAGGCTCACCCGGCTTGCTCTGGGCCCACAAGGCCACGGACGCCGCGGTCAGCACCAATAGGAATCTCTTCATAATTCTCCTTTTGCGATCCCCGCCGAATGTCTTGCCTGCCTGCAACCGCTCCCCGACGGTTCCAATAACATCAGTTCGTAATCTGGTGCGAGATGCTCTGTTCGCGGATCGGCAGATAGATCTCTTCCCATTTGGCGTGCGCAGCATGCTCTGCGTAACGATCCGCAGCAGCCTTGTCCTCAAATTCAATCACGAACGCCGACTGGAACGCACGTCCGGGCTTGCCGTCCTTCGACGCCGGACCACGGCCCTGCACCTTCGTTCCTTTAATCCACACGTTTTTGATTCCCGGGATTTGCGCTCCCATTTTCTTCACGCCCTCGAGGGCGGCTCGCTGTTGCGCCTCCGTCGAGTCTTCCTTCCACAGAATTGTCACCACGTGAATGATCGTGGGCGGCGTTCCGAACTTGTTGGCGGCGAAAGCGCCTGCAATCATGGCAGCGCCCAGCGCACTTCCCGCTACGGCCATCTTCAATGCGTCGAGTCTCTTCATTCGTCTTATCGTGCCTCCCTAGGATTCGTAAGCTGCATGGAATGGGCTCGCAGCCCGCTCCACTCTTCACAAATGATAATCGAGTTTGCCGGATTCTGGGGGTTGTACTTCAGGCCGGCAAGGCCGATCACCTTGGCCGGATCGCCGGGGAACCTGTCGAGCAGGCTCGATACGTCTTGCGAAGTAGTGTACGCCACGCCCCGAACTTCATAGATGTAATAGACAACGTCCTGCCGGATCTCGGTGACTGTCGCTTCGCCCATCCGGCCCCTGCGTGAAACCTCAAGCCGGCGCCGCCGCTCGCGCTCGGCAGGCGGCTGCCGGCGCGTCAGGACCCACCATGCCACGCCCATCAGCAG
>JBOGMR010000764.1:0-2722 GCA_050746825.1 Bryobacteraceae bacterium
CCTGCCGCGGACCTTGCCGGAAGCCGCGCGAAGATTTCGCGACAGTAAGCTGGCGCGGACGTGGTTGGGGGATAAGTTCGTCGACCACTACGCCGGAACGCGCGAATGGGAGGTGCGCCAGTTCGACAAGGCCGTAACGGATTGGGAACTGGCGCGGTATTTCGAGTCGATTTGACGACGCCCGAAAACGTGCGCCGCGTCAGGCGTGCGTGTAGCGCCCCGCTTTCACAGAACGGACCACATTCTCCATCAGCCTCAATCCGCAATCGTCTTCCGCGGTGAGAATCGATTCGGGATGGAACTGGACGGCTTCGACGGGAAGCTCCTTGTGGCGCACCGCCATGATCACTCCGTCCTCCGACTCGGCGGTTACCTCGAGGCAATCCGGAAACGTCTCTTTGCGGGCAAACAGGGAGTGATAGCGGCCAACCTGGAAGCGAGCCGGCAGTCCCGTGAAAACGCCCTGACTCGAGTGCTTCACCCAAGACGGCTTACCGTGCATCGGGTAATCGAGCACGCCGAGGGTCCCGCCAAATGCTTCCACGACGCCTTGCAGACCGAGGCACACGCCGAAAACAGGAATGCCGAGCCGGACGGCGTGGCGCACCAGGTCGGGGACGCCAAAGTCGACGGGACGGCCTGGCCCGGGTGAGATCAGGATCAGATCGGGGGCGATTTTGCCGAGCAAATCGGGAGGAAAGCCGGCCCGGTACGTGACGACTTCGGCGCCGGTTTGCCGCGCGTAGTTGGCCAGGGTGTGGATGAAACAGTCGTCGTTGTCGACTAGAAGCATCCTCACGCCCAGGCCAGCCTTTTGGAGGGCGGCTGCGGCGGGCACGGCTTCGGCATCGCCCAGAATCCGAAAAAATCCGGTCGCCTTCAACCGGGTTTCCTTCTCCTCGTTCTCAGGGATCGAGTCATAGAGCAGGGTTGCGCCGGCCGGATAACGCGCCACGCCGTCGCGCAGATAAGTGGTGCGAATCAGGATCCCGGTGTTGATGTCACCGTTGAGCGTGATCATGCCGACTGCTCCGCCATACCATCCGCGCGCATCCTTCTCGAGGTCTTCCACCGTCTGAGCGGCGGCTTTCTTGGGCGCGCCAATCACCGTGACCGCCCACATGTGGCTCAGGAAGGCATCGAGCGAATCGAATCCTTCCTGCAGCATCCCCTCGACGTGATCCACGGTATGAAACAGACCCGCGTACGACTCGATCAGCCGCCTGCCGATCACCCGGACTGACCCGGGCGCGCACACCCGCGACTTGTCGTTGCGGTCGACATCGGTGCACATAGTCAGCTCGGATTCTTCTTTGGCAGAATCGAGAAGCTCGCGAATCGCTTGCGCATCACGCAGCGGATCGCCGGTGCGGCGCGCGGTCCCGGAGATGGGGCAGGTCTCGACCCGCTGTCCTTCGATACGCACAAACATCTCCGGCGAGGCGCCGATCAATTGCTCATCGCCCAATTGGAGCAAGAACTCATACGGGCTGGGGCTGGCCTGCTGCACGCGCTGGAACAGTTCCGATGGCGCGCCGGAGTAGGGCGCCCGAAACGTCTGGCGCAGGACGACCTCGTAGTAGTCGCCGCGGCGCATTCCTTCCCGCACGCGCTCGACGTTCGCCATATACTCTTCGGGCGCATGGTCCGACATGATGCCGAATGGCATTGCGGGATGCGGCGCCGCCGTGGGGACGGGCTGGGCCGAACGGTCGATCGCGAGCGTCGAATTCCCGTCGCGCTCAAATTCGTATTGATAGCGCTCGATCTGCTCCTTCTTGCGGTCCATGAACCAGATGTCGTCGCAGAGAAACAGGTGCAGGTCTTTGTGACCCGCGCGCGGGAGCTTCTTCTGAATGGGTTCGAATTGGAAGAGCAGATCGTACCCGAAGGCGCCGACGAGCGCCAGGCGGGAGTCCTCGGGGCGCCGGAATTCCTCGATGAGCGCGCGCAGGATTGAGAACACCGATGGCTGCTTGCTGCGCTCCTCTTCCGGGAACAACAGCGGCAGCGGCCGCAGCCGCCCATGCAGGGCGCCTCCGCGCCGATCGAACCACTCCCAATGAGGATGCCCGGACAACACAGGCAGCAGAATTTCGTTCAGGATTTCGCCGCGCAGATTCAGCGGCCGGAACTCGACGTCGGAATCGATGGCGATAATTTCGAGCGGCGGCCTGACCGAAGCGACATCCCAACGCGAGTACCGTCCTGGAAATTCGTAGCCGGAAGAAAGGTAGATTCCGCGATACTTGTCGAGATCCTTCAGGAGCTGCTTCAGGCCTTTTTTGTAGCTGGCCTTGGAAGCCTTGCGGTAGACATCGATGCCGCTCCGCGTGGTATATCTTAGTTCTCGCATCGCAACCTCGGGGGAAGTTCCTTCAGGATAGCAGGCCGTTGACAACGTCGCTGGCGCGTCTAGTCATGCAAGGTGAGCCTGGAAGAGTGGCTGGGATTGGATCATCAGTAGGCGGGCCGAATCGCCTGTGAAACCGAATTTTCAGAATATGCTACCTTTTACGCCAATGCGAATCCAGCTCGCGATTGCCGCCTGTGCGATCTCCTCGGCGGCGGCCCAGCCCGTCTACAACTTCCTCACGCCGGAGGAGCGCGCCGCAGGTTGGCGCCTGTTGTTCGACGGCAAGTCGCTCCAGGGGTGGGAAGATCCGGTTGAGGAAAAGCCGGCGGGCAACGCGTGGATCGTCGCCGACGGCTGCATCAAGAG
>JBOGMR010000765.1:0-3704 GCA_050746825.1 Bryobacteraceae bacterium
ATCTTGAGCGGCAGCAGCGCGAAGTTGATAAAGATGGTGACCAGGATGATCGACCAGCCGTAGTTGTGCACCCAGTGGTCATTGACCCAGCGGACGACCAGGAAGAGCGGCTTGGCAAGGAAGCCGACATAGCCGAAATCCACGACCTGTTCCAGCTTCGGGTTGATCGCGCGCAGGATGTCGATGTCCTTCGGTCCCACAAACAGCGAAAGCTGATTGCGGCCGTCGCCACCCACCGCGGCGCCGATGTGCGGCTCGGTTTGCTTGGTGGCGGGACTGGGAACGGCTTCGCTGAGCGTCACGATTCCGATCGTGGTATTCGGGTGCGGCAGAAACACCGCGGCGAAATATGTGTCTTCGAGGCCCGCGAAAGAGTAGAGCCCGGATTCGGCGAGGGGTCCGTTCTTGGCGTCGGAAACGCTGTAGACAACCAGCTTGCTCGCCGCCTCATCGTAATAAATGGTGTGCTGCGATGCCGCCGCGGACGGCACCGCCATGTCGCCGAACCCTCCGCGCCATGTAATCTCATGCGGGAGCGGCGCGCCCATCTCGGTAACTTCAGTCGACAGGTCCAGCAGGTAGGTGTTGCGTGTGAAGCGGATCTTCTTGCGCACCGTCGTCTTGCCGCTTGAAAACTCGAAGTCGATGCCGAGATTATCGGGTGCTCGTTTGACCGTGTAGAGCGCCTGGTTGACGTCGGAGGAAGGCTTTTGCGTTTTGAACCACAGGCTGAGAGGAAAGCCGGTGACGGGCGCTGCCTCGGAGTTGACCAGTTCGAGGGGCCTGGTCGTGCAGCTCACCGTAAATTTCTTGAGGATCCAGCTCTCGACGACGCCGCCACGGTTGGAGAACGTCACCTTGAAGAGATCGGTTTCGATGGTCTCTTTCTGCTCGGCTGCAGCGGCGGTGGGCGCCGCCGGCTCAGGTGTAGCGGCGGCCGCTACGTTTGGAGCGGGTGGCTTCGCGGCCGCCGGGGGAGATTTCGCAGCGGGTTGCGAGGTATTGGCAGGGGCTTTCTTCTCAGCGCCGGGCGGCGGCGTCGGCATGACCAACTTGTAAAAGTAGGGGGAGCCGAGCAGCACCAGCAACATCAGCCCGAACGCGATCGCCATTCGGACTTCCATCGACAGTTCTTTCTTCTCTTGTGGCTTGTCGGGATCGGCCATAGTTATCTAAGGAACAGGATCGAGACCGCCGGTGCAGAACGGGTGACAGCGCACCAGTCGTCTGAGGCCCATCCAAACGCCACGCGCAACGCCGTAACGCGCCACGGCTTGCGCCATGTATTCCGAGCAGGTGGGGTGGAACCGGCACGCGGAAGGCAGCATCGGAGAGATCAGTCGTTGATAGAAACGGAGCGCGGCGACGATAAGTTCCCGCATCGCTGGAAGAGATTCTTCACTTCCCGTTCGATCATCGCGAAGGGCGCCGCGAGAGCACGACGCCGCGGATTGATTACGATCAACCATTGCGGCGCGAGCTGGTCAAAGTGCGCGCGTACAGCCTCGCGCATACGGCGCTTGATGCGGTTGCGGTCGACCGCCGGGCCGATGGTACGGGGCACAGTGAAGCCGATTCGAGGGCCTTTCTCGCCGTCCACGCGAAGGCAAAATGCGGCGAACAAGGGGCCGGAAAACTTCGCGCCATTCTCATAGACTCTTCGGAAATCCACCGAACGCAACAACCGCGCGCTCTTGGGAAAACCTGCGATGGTTACCTCTCCGAACTGACCGAGAGCTTCTTGCGGCCGCGCGCCCGGCGCCTGGCGAGCACAGCCTGCCCGTCCTTCGTGCTCATACGCGTCAAAAAGCCGTGAGTCTTGGCGCGTTTGCGGTTGTTTGGTTGAAAAGTACGCTTGGGCATCGGATCTCAATTTTCAGGGATTTTGAACTTTTAGTATACCAGCCCGCGCGGTGAGCCTTCGGTGGTGGGCAGACCGTGATTTTCGTGGTCTGTCCAGTTGGGGCATCAAGCACACCTAGCGCTGGACGGCCGGCGGTTGAGTGGATTCGTCCGATGTGACACGCACGTACTTGCTTCCCTCCGCAAATGGAACCTGACGGAAGAATTGGTCTTCATCGCGATACGGACTCTCCGGCCTGGGCACAATTTCCAGCGTCGCCAGACTCTTCGGCCCGGGATAGACATAGTTCGGGAACAGCGCTCAATGCTCGAGGTAGTGGTTGGCGCCCGGCCGGCGCATCGGCACGTAGACTTCGCCGACGGCCCGGCAATGCGGAAACCGCCCCATGCTACAATCCCCGCATGAAGCGTCGCGGATTCATGCAAATGACGGGCGCGCCCCGTCTGGCCGGCGCCGCGCCGACGGCTTTCGCCGCGTGGAGCTAGGCCTTGCCCGCCGCCGCTCACGATTGCCTGTTCTGCAAGATCATCCGCGGCGAAGTGAGCAGCCACATCGTCGACCAGGACGACCACACGCTCGCGTTTCTGGACCACCGTCCGGTATTTCCAGGCCACTGCCTGCTCGCACCGAAGAATCATATCGAGACGCTGGGTGACGTGCCAAGCCACCTGCTGGCGCCGATCTTCGCGCGTGCGCAGCGCCTCGCGACGGCGGTCGAGCGCGCGCTCGGCGCTGACGGAACGTTCGTGGCCATCAATAATCGCGTGAGCCAGAGCGTGCCGCATCTGCATATCCACGTCGTGCCGCGCCGCCGAAAAGACGGCCTGCGCGGTTTCTTCTGGCCTCGCCAGCGCTACGCAAGCGACGAAGAGGCCGAGCAGACGCGCCAGTCGATCGCGGCGGCGATGAAGGAGTCCGAGTGAGATCGACCCTCGCCGTTATCCTGATGTGCCTGATCCTGATGTGCCTGATCCTGTGTCCTCCCGCGATTGCAGCAAGCCCGGTCATTATCGACACCGACGCCGGCAGCGACGATCTGCTCGCGATTGCCTTCCTGCTTGCGCGCGAGGATGTGAAGATTGAAGCCATCACGGTTGCCAACGGCCTCGCGCACGTGCGCAACGGCGGCGAGATCGTACTGAGGCTCCTCGATCTCGCCGGCCAGCGCGACGTACCGGTATATCTTGGACGCGATCAGCCTCTCCGGGGAACCAACGAGTTCCCGAAAGAGTGGCGCGACAAGTCCGATCGCATTCCCGGCGTGCGCCTTCCCGCTCTCAGCCGGAAGCCGGAAGCGGAGCCCGCGGCCGCGTTCCTGGCGCGGCGCTTTGCGAACGGTCAACCCAAAGCGCGCATTCTGGCGCTCGGCCCGCTCACCAATCTCGCTCCCGCGTTCACCCTGGGCAAGCCCGCGCCGCACAACGTGGAGGAAATCGTGATCATGGGCGGCGCGATGCGCGTGCCGGGAAATCTCGGCGACGGCGGCTACTTCAAGACGGAAAACCGGACCGCCGAGTGGAATCTGTTCGTCGATCCCCTCGCGGCGGCGCAAGTCTTCGCGTCCCGTGCGCGGCTGCGCGTGGTGCCGCTCGACGCTACCAACCGTGTTCCCGTGGACGCGGATTTCCTGCGCGAAATGAACGCGAATGCCAAAACCGCTCTGGGACGTTTCGTCGTTGAGGTGCTCGAGCCGGAGCGCAAATACATCGAAGAGAAGATCTACTTCGCATGGGATCCTCTGGCGGCGGCCGCGCTGGTCGATCCGGGAGTGGTGAAGACCACCAGGATGGCGATCGCGGTGCAAACGCAGGGGAGCAACGAAGGCCAGACGGCAACGCTC
>JBOGMR010000766.1:0-7108 GCA_050746825.1 Bryobacteraceae bacterium
TCCGGCCAAGGTCGGGATCATCAATATTCAGGGCGCCCTCGCCGGCACCAAGGAGGGCCAGAAAGCCGCGGCCGACTTGCAGGCCCGGTTCGATCCGAAGCGGAAAGAGCTCGAGAAGAAGCAGAGCGAAATCGAGCAGCGCCGCACCAAGGTAAATACGGGCGGTCAGGCCATGGCAGCCGAGGCCAGGGAAAAGCTGATGCGCGAGATCGACCAGTTGACCAAGTCACTCAACCGCGACACCGAGGACGCGCAGGCCGAACTCGAGCAGGAGCAGGGTAAGGTGATGCAGGAACTCTTCCAGCGGATGCAGGCCGTCATCGACAAGTACGCCAGAGATAACGGCTACGCGCTTATCCTCGATGTCAGCTCGCAGCAGAGCCCGGTAATTTTCGCCGCCAACGGAATCGAAGTCACCGGCGACATCGTGGCGCTGTACGACAAGAACCCACCCGGCGCCGCCGCGGCGCCCGCGGCCAGGCCGTCCGTGCCGTCGCCGGTGAAGAAGACCACGCCGCCACCGAAGTAAGCGACGCTGAGGTCATACCCGCCCGGCTCCGGTATTGTTGTACACGCGCTCGCGCTCTGCGGCCGCAAAATGCAGGCGCGCTTCGTACACCAGCGGCAGCACCGCCTTCGATCCGGCCGGACGTGTAAAGCTGCGAACCAGTTCCGTCCGCGACCAGTGGCCGCCGCTGAACAGGCGGGACAATTCGTCGTTCCAATAGCTCTCCCAGGAGAATCGCCGGCCCCACGGAAAACAAGTCACTTCGATCGCGCCTGGCGCGAGTCCGCCGGACATTCCCTCCTCAACCTGATCTCGCAGCCACTCACAAAAATCCAGCTTTTCGAGAAGTTCCTCGCGAGGGTCGCGGCGCACAACCAGCGGGCAGTTCGCCGGGATGTCGTTCCTCAGCGTGTGGATGTGCCCGTGCCCTTCGACGAGAATCTCGATGTCGAGTGCAAGCAGCCGGTGAAGCGTGTCGATCCATAAGCGGCTGTCCACGTCCGGATTCGGAGCCGAGAAATAAACGCTCATGAACGTGTCTCCCGCGAACAGGATCTTCCCGGTGCGGTCGTAAAGCACCACGTGGTCATGCGAATGCCCGGGCGCGGCAATCACTTCCAGGTTCCCCACGCGGCCACGGATTATGTCATACGGCTGCTTCAATTCGGGGCGCGCCCCAATCATGAAATCGCGAATCCAGGGCAAATGTGAGGCGGCCGCCAGACATTGCGCTGTCGCTTCGCCGACGTACACCTTGGACCCGGTGTAATCCGCCAGCCAATTGAGGTTGCCGGCATGTTCTTCGTGATGATGGGTCGCGACGACCGCGCGAATACTCTTCGCAGGCAGGCGCCTGAGGTGGCGCAGGAGAGCGCCGCGGAGCCGCGTGGGTCCGGGATCGATGGCGACGCCCTCGTAGACGATCATCAGGAAATGTTCGCCGAAAAGCAGCGATATCAAGTCGCACGGCAGACCATTCAGCATAAAAAGTTGAAGGCGGCCGTCCAGCAGGTCAATACGCCGGCGGTAGGTTCGCGTAAATCGCGCGCAGTTTCGCACAATTTGCCCAAGAATGGCTCGCAAGGTAAGCGGCAGCCGCATCAGAAGTCCAAACCAATGGCATGCTCTCAGTGCACCGGCCGCCCCATGCCGGTTCAATTCGTTCGTGTCCACGGACCGGCACGCGCCGCCACGGCATTTGCTGAGAGCGTAGCGATTCCTCGCGATCCAGCCGTAGACCGAATGCCCGAGCCATCGAAGGGGAGGCACAGCGCCCAATGCGCCGATCAGCCATGTTGCCGGAAAAAGGCGCGCCAGGTACGTCACTGCATGCCACCCGGCCCGCACGCCGTCCGGAGTTACGACGTGGAGTTGCCGCGCGCAGGCATCCGGGTCGAGCCCCGCGCGCCGGATCGAATCGGAACTGATGGGTACGCACTCTACCCGCCGGTGGCGGTCCAGCAACTTGAGCCAGGACACCCCGGCCTGGCAGACCTCACATTGGCTGTCGTAAAAGACAAGCGTGCTTGCAGCCATGATTCCCAAGCTTACAACCGCCAAGGGCTCACAATTGACGCCGCCAAAGCTCAAGACCCTTGACAATCGCAGCTTCGAGCCACGGCGCGAATCGGTTCTCTACGGACTCTTTGGATTCCTTGTAATTGAACTGAAAGAATGTGTCGCAGGCGGCCACCGGCGCGCTTCCCGGAACAGCCAGATATGCGGAGACTGCGAGCAAACCCCGAAACTGAGGGCCCAGACCATGAAAAGAGATGACGAGGCTGGCTGCGCGCTCTGTGTTCAACGTCAAGATGACGGCATCATCGTGATCCGCCGCGCTGGCGGTGTAACATAGCTGGTTGGCGACTTCCAAAATCTCGTTATCGCGCCTTCCCCTTGCCACATTGAACTCAAACCGGGGCTTGCCACTCCCAATCCCTGACTGAAGTTTGTCAGCTACATTTTGTAACTTGCTGACCGTGTCTGTGGCCAGTTCCTTTGCGGTACGGGTCCACTCCTCCGGAATGATGCGTCCTGCGGCCACCAGTTGCACTCGAGCCGCCGCGATCGCTTCGTCAATCGTTCGCGCAGGCTGGACCGCCCACGCGACCTCCATCGCCTTCAGCACAGAAAGTTTTTCAAACTTCGTGAACAACGAAACCAGCGGCTTCAGATCGCCCTCATCGGCGGCCTCCAGAGCATCGATGTAGTTCGAGCGGTCATCCCGCGTGATCACCAGCGGGAACCATCCCGCTTTCAGAAACACAAGGCTCGCGACAGCTCTCGCTACCCGGCCGTTGCCATCTTCAAATGGGTGAATCTGGGTGAATACATGATGGAGCCACGCCGCTTCAACTTCCGGCGCAACTCCGCGCTTTGAGTGCTCATGGTGCAGCGTAACCATGCGATCCATTTCTGAAGCCGTTTGTTCCGGCGGGCAATATTCATGAGTCAGACCGTCAGGCCTCGTCGGGTTGTTTGGCAAGGTTTTGTAGAGGCCTTTGTGCACTTCTTTTTCAAATCTGTTGCCGAACTGATCCATCACGGTAAACGTAGGTTGGCGCCGCAGGAGAGCGGCGTGCGCCTCTTTGATATAACCCACGGTCAAATCCCGCTCACCTTTGACAAACGCGAACAGCCCCTCCAAGACCTCCAGGTGGTCCTGCACGATCGCCGTTACCAGTTCCGGCTCACGATCGGTGGCATCGCGCGGTATCAGTGACGCGTCAATCCCCCGTTCGATCAACGTCTCGGTCGTGGCGCGGTCGAGCGTGTAGACACCCTCGATGATCCCCGTTTCGATTGACCATTCGCGGCGAAGCCGGAGATTGAACTCGTCCACCGCCTTGGTGTCGGTAATCGATGCCCGTTGCTCCTCCCAGACCAAGTAGAGTGCGTCGAGTTCACCAGTCGTCAACGTGCTCCAGTTCGGTGGCAGGTCTTCAAGCGGTTTCCACTTGTACCCGCCCTTCAACTCGCCCCCCGCAACCGATACATCGGGAACTCGCCGAAACTTTTCGCGAGTGGAATTCGCCCCACGTACTCAAATCCGAATTCGCCCGGCGCTTCGAGCGCGGCCAGCGCGGCGAACGCGTCGCTGACATAAACCTGGCCCGGCGGAGTCACGGGCTCGATGCGCGCGGCGCGATTTACGTGTGAGCCGATGTAGTTCATGCGATTGATGATCTGATCCTTGAAACGGTAGACCGGCCCGGCGTGCAGCGCGATGCGAAGACTGAGGGTTTCCGGCAGTCCGGCGGCTTTCCGGTCGATCGCGGCAACGCGCTCAGCCAGCTTCAGCGCAAACTTTCCCGCGTGGGCGAGCCGCTCGAACACAAAGAACAGGCCGTCGCCCCAGGTGTTCTGGTAGAGCGGGGCCGGCGTCGCACTCGCCGCCAGTCCGGCGACCGGCCCCATGAAATGCCGCAGAAACAAAGGCATCTGTTCTTCGGTAAGGTGGCTGAAGTGAAACGCATCGGCGAAGAGCATGGCGCGAATTTCGGAATCGACACCCGGCAGCTTTGTCGCTCCAGCCGGGCTCCCGGCGGCCCGCGCTCGCCTGGCAGGCCGATCGCCGGCGCCCGCGCCTCGAAGCCCAGCCGGATCGATGATTCGCACTTCGTGTCCGGACGCCCGCCAGCGGGCCACGATGTCCGCCGTGCCTCCCGGGCCCAGTCCCGGCAAGCCGTCCCACACGGCAATACGCACGACTTCGGTCTCCAGTTGCCCGGCCCGAATCAGCGCCAGGCCATGCAGCAGATCGCTCGAATAGTCGTAGGCGATACTCCCGAATGTGAGCCGTTGCTCCGACGCGAATCGCACCTCTTCCGCGGCTCCGATCAGATTCCGGAATCGCTGCTCCCAATCGCCGCCCGAGTTCGCCACACTCTCGCGAACGAATTGCTCCTCGCTGCAAGGCAGCACGACATGCGTCTGCCCGCCTATCGCCTGCATCGCTTCGAGAAACAGGATGTCCGAGCCGGATGATGCCGAAGCGTACCCGACCCTTGCGTTCGATTCGAGCAGGCGCTCCTGGATCGCCTCTTTCACCGCGGGCGCCAATTCGTTCGGAAAGCGCACCCGCGGAGCATCCGGCGCGTCGACGCGATGCCCGGTGAACACCGCTACCTTCGGCATGTCAAGCGCCTTCTCGATGCGCACGGTAATTACCGGATCGAGCAGTCCGAGAATGATGCGCGCGTTGCGGCGCGTCGACGCCAGATGACCGATGCGCCCGCGCGCCATCCCGGAAGATTGGGCGTAGAGCTGCTCGGCCTCGTTGAAATCTTCCAAAAGCAGCGCGGCCTCGGCGAGCGTCGCGGTGATCCAGTATTTGTCGTCGTCTGACGCCGCGGGGAGCTTCTCGCGGCACACGGCGCGAATCTGTTTCGCGAGTTTCGCCGGCTGCTCGCCGTCGCCCATCGCGAAAGCGAGTGTCGCCGCGTTGATCCCGGTCCAGTATTTTTCCTTCGAGTGATTGTAAGCAGTGGCGTAGGCTCTGTAGGCTTCCTTCAGATCCTTCGGGTCGCCGGTCTTGAGCCACAGATCCTTGTACGTTCTCGCCAGCAGCCCGAGCGTCTCTTCATCGTCATAGGCTTCCTTCGCCAACTGGCTCAGCAGCTCGTGTGCCGGCTCCCAGGATCCCGATCGCGCCAAAGCCAAAGCCTTGGTCTGCCGCAGTTCCTTATCGGACGGCCAACTCTTGAGGCCCTCATCCGCGATGTCGCAGGCAATCAGACACTCGCCCATTCCGTTGGCGCGCTTGCCCATATCCCGATACTGTTCGAGCGTCAACTGCCGCGGCTTGCGGCTGTGCCACTGCGCAAGCAGGCCCGAAACGCCGCGCTCGCCACCCGGCGCGGCCGCTGCCCTTTTCGGCGCCTCGACGCTGCCTCCGACAGCCACGATCGTCTTCAGCGTTTCGATCGCATTGGCGCGATCGTAGTGCTTCTCGCTCTCGGGCAATTCCTCGTAAGGCACAAGCAGCGGCGTCTCTTGCCTGGCATCGTCGCGCCGCGGCCCCAGGCTCCACCCTTCCGCGATGCGCCGCCTGGCCCACAGGTCATGGTTGTTGCGGGCGAGCATTTCGATCAGATCCGTCAGCTCCACGCTGAGCTGGATGCGGGAATTGTCGATGGGCGAAGGTTCGTAGCTCACTACAGTAAGCTAGCAGAAGTGGATGAAAAAGTTGCCGGCAAGAGCCACGGCCGCCGGCATCATTTTATGTTGATGCATAGTGAGGCTCCTGCTGATTGCGAAACTGTACCTATAGGACGTCGCCACCGCGTCAAGTCAAACAAGCGCCGGACGACTCTGACTGCCGGCGGACTGCCTGAACCAGGCGGAGCGGCTCGCTGGTGTGATATGAGTCCGGATCAATAACGGCACAGCTCCCCGCCACAGTAAACTAGCAGAGTGGAAGACGAGGTTGTCGGCAAGGCGTACGACGGCCGGCTGATGCGGCGGCTGCTGAAGTACATGTGGCCGTACCGCCGCTACATCGCCGTCTCGCTCGTCTGCCTGCTGCTTCATTCGATCCTGCAGGTCGCCGGGCCACTGCTCACGAAAATCGCGATCGACCGCTATCTCGCGCCCGACCCGAAGCGCGTCCCCACAGCGCTTGATCCCTACCTTTCCGCCGACCCTGTCTTCGGCCTCACGCAGATCGCCCTGCTATTCCTCGCCGCCCTCGCCGGCGTGTTCGTTTTTGAGTTCGCGCAGATGTACATCATGCAATACACCGGCCAGCGGGCGATGTTCGATCTGCGCCGCGAGTTGATGGCCCACCTGCAGCGCCTCGATGTCGCGTTCTACGATCGCAACCCGGTCGGCCGCCTCGTCACGCGCGTCACTACCGACGTCGACGTGCTCAACGAGCTCTTCGCCTCCGGACTGGTCACGATCCTCGGTGATGTCATGACGCTCAGCTTCGTCATCTTCACCATGTTGCAGTTGAGCCCCATGCTGACGGCCGTGCTGCTCGGCATGCTGCCTTTCGTGATTCTTGTGACGATGGCGTTTCGCAAGGTGGTTGCCGGTAGCTACCGTCGCATTCGTATCGCGGTCGCGAAAATCAACGCTTACCTCCAGGAACACATCACCGGAATGACGGTGCTGCAGCTCTTCAACCGGGAAGCGAAGAGTCGCGAAGAATTCAACGGCGTTAACCGCGAACACATGGTCGCCTTCAAGGACACCATCAACGCGTACGGCTGGTTTTATCCCGCCGTCGAGTTGCTGGGCATGATCACGCTGGGCGGAATTCTGGTATTCGGCGGTTGGCGCGTCCAGACCGGTGCGCTCACGCTCGGCGTCGTGGTTGCGTTCCTGCAGTACGGCATGCGCTTCTTCCGGCCCATTCAGGATCTCAGCGAAAAGTACAACATCCTGCAATCGGCGATGGCCGCGGCAGAGCGCGTCTTCAAACTTCTCGACACGCCCGTCGAAATCCAGCCGCATCCGGCAGCCCAGCGGCTCGACGCGGTAGCTGCGCGCATCGAATTCGACCACGTCTGGTTCGCCTACAAAGGCGAAGACTGGGTGTTGCGCGACGTGAGCTTCACGATCGAACCCGGCGAAACGATCGCGGTCGTCGGGCAC
>JBOGMR010000767.1:0-4507 GCA_050746825.1 Bryobacteraceae bacterium
GGGCCGAAGGAAAAAAGTCTGACGGCCTGTTACCAGTGTAGCGGGCGACTCGCGGGAGCGGTCGCAGGCTGGTGCTGAGCTAACGTTGCTGCTCGTGGCGGCCTCGGAAGGGCGGGCCGCTAGCGGATCACAATTCACCCTCCTCCATACACCCAATGTAGTCAACGCGGAGCCGCCGGCGAAACTCGCCCAATGCGGAATCTGGATAGCACCACGAATCTTGCGCATCTCCTTCCTGAAAGATTCCTATCTTCATGAGCTAACATTGTGGCGTGGGCTCCGAGTTGAACAACAAAGAAGTTGCGCGCCGGGTTCTTGCGCAAGAGCGGAGAGAATACAGGTACGCAATGACAGCGTTTTGGGTAACGGTTAGTGAAATCGTGCTAGCTGCCGTTTGGGGCCTGTGGCGTTTGATCCAGTGGGCTTGGTCGTCTTTGAAGTGACGCAGCCCCCGCTCACGGAGGGCGGCAACAACCAGCGCACTACCAAAGCGCCACCGCAAAGCACGGAGTAGAGGCTCTATGCTAGGGAAACAAAAAGCCTGGAGATCAGTTCTCCGGGCTTTGGGTTTTGCGGAAGAGGAGAAGGCATGGAGGGCGCAATTCAGATTAATAAAACCGGTCCGAGCGGCCTTTGTGACCTGCAATTCGATGGTTTTGGACCCGCGACAAACTGCATTTGCGAGTATCCACACGCTGCCTGCTGGAACCACGTTCGACATCATTTACTCGTCCGTGTGGGCCTTTGGATCGATTGGCGGGTTCACTAAAAATTGTGAAATCTACGTGATCGAAACTGGACGCGGCTCACCGTGCTTTGCAGTCAAGGCTGAGGATCTCAGCCAAGGTCAAAGTGAGCAAGTCTTGAATGCGTGATTGCCTCAACCAACTTTTGTCGCACTACCTACGGGCTCGACTACAGGAACAGAGCCGGGACCGACGGACGCGGTTGAGGGGAGCCCTGCGATCTGTCATCCAGAACTTTTCCCCGCCATCCGGGTATCTTAAAGGAGATGCGTCTCGCCTTCGCACTCCTCACCGCCTCGGCGGCGTTCGGGGCGAACTGCGTCCCGGTGAGCGCACTGCGTCCCTCCGGCGCAGTCAAGGGCATCCTGACCGAAAACAACTGCCGGCTCTCTGACGGCGCCACCTTTGCCGAGTACGTCCTGTTTCTCCCGACGCACGGCGAAGTCGACCTCACCGCAGCGCCCGCCTCTCTGATCCTCCGCGACTCGAGCGGCGTCAAGATCGCCGACGGCGAGCGCATCCTCCGGCGCATCGAGCGCGGCGAGTATTCCGTCCTCGTGACCGGCGCGGGAGGCGAGTTCGAGCTGCGCACCGCATTCATTCCCGAGCCCAACACGATTTGCCGCACACCGTCGTTGATCGGCCGCCGTCAAACCGTGACCGCGCGCCTCACCTCGAATTCCTGCCGCCTCCCTGATCGAACCGCCTTCGACGACTGGCAGGTAACGATCTACGGCTCGGGCACACTCGAGATCACACTCGAAGCCGCGGATTTCGCGACCCACCTCATCCTGCGCGACCGCGAGGGCCACGCGCTCGCCACCGGCGCGAAGATCATCTCGCTGCCCGTGCCCGGCGATCAGGACTACGTGATCGTTGCCGCGGCGGCCGAGGAGGGGAAGATCGGGGAGTATAAGCTCGCTGTCAACTTCACTCCGGCTGACGACGAAACGTGCCGCCCCCAGCCGGGGGTCGAAACCAGCGCGGAGCTCAAGGGCACGCTATCTACCGGCGATTGCCCGCTGGGGCAGCAGTTCCGGTTCCAATACTTCGATGTGCCCATCCCTGCGGCCGGTCTCGCCGATTTCCGAATCACGGCCAGCGACTTCGCGCCGCAACTCGCGTTGTTCGACGCGAGCGGCCGCCTGGTCAGCTTCGATCTCGAAAGCGGAGGTGCGCGCCGGCCAATCCTGCAACAACAGCTCGATCCGGGTTCCTACACGCTGCTGGTGATTGGCGCGCAACCTGGAGCGTACACATTGCAGTATCAGTTCCGCCCGGGGCTTCCCGGCATTTGCCCCGCGCTTTCCATCGAGGCCGGCAGAACCGTAACCGGTTCGCTCGCCGGCGCCTCCAGTTGCCGCTCGCGCGACTCTATGGAGGACGTCTACCGCTTCACGCTCAACTCCGCGGGCACGATCGATCTGGCCATGGCCTCGCAGGATTTCGATTCGATCCTCGTGCTGCGCGATGCCAAAGACAATGTCCTGGTCACCAGCTTCGGCGACGTGAATTTCGGGCCCGAGATCAGTGCGAGTCTGCCCGCCGGCGCCTACTCGGTAAGTGCTCGAGGGCAGCGCGCCGGCGGCTATGCCCTCGGTTACGCGTTCGCAGCCGGCAATCTCCCGCCGTGCAGCAGGCGCCAGCCGATTAACGTGAACACCGGCTTCATCGGGATCCTGACTGGGGAAAGCTGCCGCGATAACGCCGGCCAGCCGGTCGACTACTATGAGTTCACCACACCCGAAGACGGCACTGTCCTGGCGGTGCTCACCTCGGCCGCGCTCGATCCGTTTCTGACGCTCGAAGACACCGAAGGCAACGTGCTGCGCCGCGACGACAACAGCTATGGCGCCGGTTCGCTCATCTCGCAATTCCTGCCGGCCAAGACCTACCGTCTCTCGGCCCGCTCCGCCATCGGCGGTGAAATCGGAAGATATCAGGTCAACCTGTTCTTCACGCGCGGCGAGAGGCCTCCCGGTTGCTTACCTCTGCGCAGCGCGTCTCGCGGAGAGACCATCGCCGGCGCCCTCGCGATCACTTCCTGCCAGTATTTCGACGAGACCTTCGCCGACTACTACCGCCTGGAGGCGCCCGAGGCCGCCACCGTCGACGCCACGCTGACAGCCCGTTCCACCCAAACCGGACCGGCCTTCGACGCCTTCCTCGAGCTGCTCGACAACAAGGGCAATCTGATCGAATCGAACGACAACAGCGGTGGCGGCTTCAATGCGCGAATCATCCGCGAGATGGCTCCAGGAACCTACTACATCGTGGCGAAATCCCAGGGAAGCCGCGGCTACGCGCTCGGCGAGTATACAATGGCTCTGAAATGATCCCGGTCGCCCCGTCGCCTTTCCAGATCAAGGATCCTTATCATTACGATCCCTCCGATGTTCAGGAACCGCCGCGCACTTTCCTGCGTACCCTGCGCCGTATCGGGCCCGGCATGATTCTGGCATCTTCGATTGTGGGTTCCGGCGAGCTCATCGCGACCACCACGCTCGGCGCGCAAGTCGGCTACGCTGCCCTCTGGATCATTCTGCTGAGCTGCGTCGTCAAGCCGGTCGTGCAGGCGGAAATGGGACGCTACACGATCGCCAGCGGCGAGACGGGCCTGGGCGCGTTCAACCATTTCCCCGGTCCCCGCTGGAAAGTGAACTGGGTCGTGTGGGCGTGGGCGGTCATGGTCCTCATGACGCTGCTGCAGATCGGCGCCATGTTCGGCGGCGTTTCACAGGTAATGAACGCGCTCGTGCCTTCCGTCCCCGTCAATGCGTGGGTGCTCGTCTTTCTCGGCATTACGCTGGCGATTCTGCTCGGTGGAGGCTACGAACGCATCGAGAAACTCGCCACCGTCAAGGTCGCGCTGTTCACCATGCTCACCATGATGTGCGCGTTGCTGCTGATCAAGCGCCCGGAATACTTTTCGTGGGGACGTGTCATCGACGGCCTGAAGTTCCAGCTCCCCGGCAACGGCGTGTCGACCGCCGTCGCCGTCTTCGGAATCACCGGCGTCGGCGCCGCGGAGCTTTTCATGTATCCGTACTGGTGCGTCGAAAAAGGCTACGCGCGCTACACCGGTCCGCGCGAGAACACCGCCGCCTGGCGGTCGCGCGCACGCGGCTGGATTCGCGTCATGCACATGGACATCCTGTGCTCGATGGTCATCTACACCATCGCGACCATCGCGTTTTACCTGCTTGGCGCGGGCGTGCTCAATGGCCTGGGCCTGGTACCCGCATCCAAGGACATGATCCAGGTGCTCTCGAACATCTACACGCAAATCCTCGGACCCTGGTCGCTCTACCTTTTCTATGCCGGCGCCATCGCCACGCTCTACGGCACCATCTTCGCCGCTACCGCCGCCAATTCCCGTGTGTACGCCGACATGTGCCGCCTGATGGGCTTCTTCGAGGCCGGCGATTACGCGACGCGCGTGCGCTATCGTCAGGGCTTCGTCATTTTTCTGACGGTCGTGCCGGCAATCGCCTACATGCTGGTTGAATCGCCCGTCCGGATGGTGGTGGCCGGCGGAATCGCGCAGTCGCTGATGCTGCCCATCATCGGAGTCTGCACGCTCTTCCTGCGCTACAAGCGCATGCCCGAGGAAATCGCGCCGAGCCGCTGGGTCACGGTCGCGCTCTGGGCCGCGGCGTTCGCGATGACGGTGACTGTCCTGTACGGGGTTTTTTCAGCCTAGAAAAAGGAACCGGTGGGTACTCGGAGGAGCGCACCCACCGGCTGGTCCGCGCATACCC
>JBOGMR010000768.1:0-2591 GCA_050746825.1 Bryobacteraceae bacterium
CCGTAGTTGGGAATGCCGTCCGGAGTGAGTGTCGGGTCCGTCTGGCTGCTCCGGAATCGCGCTGTCAGCGGCGCGTTCGACCGCATGCGCGCGGACCAGCCGCGCAGCGGAATCGGGAAGTAGGAAATCCGGTAGCCGCCCCGCAGCACGTAGGCCTTGGCGCCATCGCCCCCGCGATAGGCGAAACCGAGGCGAGGCCCGAGGTCCTTCTTGGTGGACGTCATCAGGCTCTGTGGCACCCCCGCCTCTTCACGGCTGATGAAGTTCACCCCGAGGGATTGCAGTCGCGTCACGATGGCAGGCACCGTGGCGCCCAGCCGGTACATCGTCTCCAGATCGGTACCCAGCACGATTGATTTGCGCTGCGGGTCGAACGTCGTCAGCACGTTGTTCTTCTCGCGGAAAATCGGCCAGTAATCCCAGCGCAGGCCCATGTTCAGCGTCAGGCGCTGGTTCACTTTGAAGTTGTCCTGGAAGTACAGCGCGTACTCTTTGGCGCGCATGTAGAAGTATCCGCGCACAAACTGGTTCGAGTAGTTCATCACGCCAAGGAACATGTTCGCCAGGTTGTGCCCGGTCTGCAGCGTCGCGAGCGGGTTCGTCCGGCTCGTGTTCGCATCGTAGAGAGACGTCGCCAGCGTGGACCAGCTATGGTTGCCCTGGTTCTGCTGCTGATCGGGCAGAATGTTGAGTTGATCGTTCCGGTAATGAAATCCGAACTGCAGCTCATGCCGCCCGACGATCTTGGTCGAGTGATTGTCCAGGATCCCGTACGTGGTCGCGGCGCCCTGCGTGTTGTCGGTCTCGAAATAGTAGTTGCCGATTCCCGTGTCGTAGAGGCCCGGCCAGCCGGGCGCATTGAGCGGGTTCGGCAGATTGAGATCGTCGGCGTAGCGCACGCCGGGTTCGCCGGTGCCGAAGAAGTAATTCTCGCGCGACACGCTGACGGTCAGCTCGTTAAAGAACGTCGGCGAAAACGTCCGCGTCCACGATGCGGCGCCGCTCTTGTTGGGCGCCAGACGCCGCAGCGTTCCCGCGACGTTGTTCAGCATCGGCTGCGTGAATCGCTGCGAGAACTGGAACGTGTCGCCCTGCGTGTAGCGGAAATAGAACTGGTCGTTTTGTGAAAAGCGGTGGTCGAAGCGCGTGGTGTGGGTCCACTGCCGGGTTGTGTTGGGCGTGGGTCCGAACCAGTTATTGGCGACGAGCGGGTTGACATTGGGATCGGTCGGCAGGGGCGTGATCTCAAACAGGTACTTGGCGAGCGGGCTGATGCGCGCCGGATCGATCACATTGAGCTGTCCGTTGTAAGAAAACTGTTGCCGCTCCCAGGTTTGCGGGTTCGTCGTGTTCGGGTCGTAGATGCGGAAAGGCCGGCCCTGCGCGTCCACCAGGCCGCGGAAATCGCCCCGGCGCATTTCGGGCGTCGGGACAGGGAAGCCCTGCGTGTTCGGTGCGATGCTGCGGAATCCCTCGTAAGCAAAGAACCAGAACGTCCGGTTTTTACCGTTGTACAAACCCGGCAGCCGAATAGGCCCGCCGGCTGAACCGCCGTACTCGTTGCGGATCAACTGGGGCGCCTTGGTGTAGAAATCCTGCCGCTGGCGCGCCTTGCCGATCGCGTTGTTCCTGTGCGTCTCGAACAGCGCTCCGTGCAAGTCGTTGGTGCCGCTCTTGGTGAGCATTACAACGGTGGTCGGGCGCGTGAACTTCGCCGAGGAATTGCTGTTCTCAACTTTGAACTCCGCGATGGTGTCCAGACCCGGCGGGCGGCGCACGGTCGAGCCGTAGCCCCGGTCGCTGAGCGCCGCGCCGTCGAGCACCAGTTCGTGAGAACCCTCGCGCAAACCGTATGCCCGCGTCCCTTCCATGCCGGGTACGGTTTGCAGCAGCGTCGTGACGTAGCGGCCGTTGATCGGCAGTTGCTCGATTCTCTGCCGTTCGAGGACATGTCCCAGAGTCGGACTGTCCACCACGAGCACTGGGGTCACGTCCAGCACTTCGACCGTGGTCGCAGTCTGACCCACTCGCAACACGGGATTGATCACCGCGACTTGCGCTACTTGCACGGTGAGAGTCGCCTCATAGGCCTGAAATCCCGACGATTCAGCTTTGATTCGATACTGGCCGGGGATCACGCCCGGGAAGACATAAAAGCCGACGTCGTTGGTGGTCGTCTTGGACTCGACGGCGGTGGCTTGGTTGGTTAGTATGACAGTGGCGCCGGGGACGGCGGCTTCGCCTTGATCATGCACGGTTCCACGAACTGAGCTGTTGCTGGCCTGGGGCCAAAGCGGCAGGGCCAGGAAACACAACGCGAGAATCAGCTTCATGACGACCTCCTGTTGAAGCGCGCCGGGATTTTGCATCCAGACGTGATGTTGTTTCGATTCTACAACGAAACCGGTTAGTAGGGGCGCCGGCTCTGGTTGGGCTGACTGGTTGTGGGGCGGCTAAAATGGCCGGCCCACAATTAAGGGCGCAACGCCGGGTCGCCAAGCTACTCCTCCAGGCGCGCGGCGGCCAGCCCCTTCACCGGAACTTTGTGCGCCTTCGCGTATGTTTGGATGACGCCGTAGAGGTCCTTCAGC
>JBOGMR010000769.1:0-3086 GCA_050746825.1 Bryobacteraceae bacterium
TGCCGGGGCTCAATCCGGCCGTCATATGGGTCGAGGTGAACGGGCGCCAGCTCGAAGTGATCGGTGTGATGCAGCGCCCGGCAGCGTCGTTTCCGGGTCAGGAAGACCTGCGCGCGCTCGTGCCGTATTTCACGATGCGCAAGATGTTTCCCAATGCGCGCGAGAACATGCTGGTTGTGATCGCCCAGCCGGGCAAGCTGCCCGTGGCGATCGATGAGGTGACCGCCGTGCTGCGCAACGAGAGGCGAGTCCCTCTCAGTAAGCCCGACGACTTCTGGATTTCCTCGGGCGCGCAGATGCTCGAGGATTTCCACCGGATGACGGCCATGGTTGCACTCGTGATGGTGGTGCTCAGCTCGATCGGGCTATTGGTGGGTGGCATCGGCGTGATGAACATCATGCTGGTCTCGGTCACCGAGAGAACACGCGAGATCGGCATCCGCAAGGCCGTCGGCGCGCGCCGGCGCGACATCGTCGCGCAGTTTCTGACGGAGGCAGTCGTGCTCACGGGCCTGGGCGGCATCCTGGGAATGACGCTCGGCTGGCTGATCTCCACCGCTGCGCGAATCGTATTCCCGAACCTGCCGACTGCCGTGCCGCTGTGGGCCGCCGTGCTGGGAGTCGCAGTGTCGGTTGGTGTCGGTCTGTTCTTCGGAATCTGGCCCGCGAGCAAGGCCGCGCGTCTCGATCCGGTGGTGGCGCTGCGCTACGAGTAAGTCAGGTTAGAAATCAGGCGACTGCAAGTGGGTTGGCTCAGCGCGATAGAATGCAGCCGGTCGTGAGTCACCTTCCACTTCCCATTCTGCTTCCTGACAGTGTACGTGTTGCCAGACGAGCTCAATTCGGCCTCGTAGTAGCCGCCCTTCACTTGGGCTTCTGATCTCGAGATCCACTTGATGCCCGCCGCGGTGAAGAGTAGTCCTATTTCGCCTGTGTTCCTGCCCCGCACGCCCACTTCCGCCACGATGGAGGCCGACACCTCTCGCACCGGCGGCTTGTGTCCTTCGAATCGCCTCATGAAATCGTCGGAAGGTCTCGGTTCTCTTCGACGGAGAGGAAGTAAACCTGAGCATTCCGCTGCTGGGCCGAATGATTGTGCTCAAACTGGTAGCGAAACACAGCCTCCCGGATGTCGTCCTCTTGGTTCTTGCGCCACCTTATCGGCCGAAGAACCTGCAAAAACCAACGCGCCCGTCAAGAACAAGAATAGGAGAGCGATGGTTCTCATAGCGAAGCTGGTTCACCGAGGCGAAGGTTCATGGACCGGCGCCTCGTAGACAACATCTTCCTCGGCATAGGCCGCGGCGAAGCGTTCGAGACCAATTTGCAGCCACCAGTCGTCTTCCGCAGGTTCCATGACCATATGATCGCACGTTGCTTCGCTCTCCCCACAACTCACACCACGAGCACCTTCGTGGCCCACGCCATCGACTCCGCCGTGATCTGCGGATTTGCGAACTTCCCGTTCTTGCCGGAAAAATCGGCCTCGACCACCCCACGGGCGGTCGCGCAAGCCCTTCAGACATAGATGGGAATCTTGTGCCCGATCACCTTCGCGATTGCCTGACTGAGCGGCGGCCAACCTACCGGAGTCACGTTGCCTGCGACGACGGAGCGCATCAGCACGGTGGCGTCGCCCGCGAGTTCGATCCGGACTTCGTGTCCCGCTTCGTACAAGGCGGCGCCCCAGAGGAAGGGGAAATTGGCCCGGGTGGGGTTCTCGGAGCCGCAGAGCCCGATCAGAAGGAAGCGCTGCTTCGGATCGCCTTGAGCGGCGGCGGGTCCAGCCAATGCGGTCGAGGCGAGCATGACCGCGCAGAGGTGTTGAGCAGCATCGCGACGGGTGGACATGCCTGTGTTTGTATCACACGCCGCGCGGGAATTGGGATGATCGCCCGACTTGCGGTCTCAGCCAGCGCACACGCGGGCGCCGTCGCTGCCTGGCTGCCCGCGCGCCGCGCAGCGCGCATCGACCCCGCGATTGCGCTTCGCGATTGAGGTCAAAGGCTCGGGCCGCTCGCATCCCCGAGCAGCGCCTTGCGGACGATCGCGATCGGCGGGAAGCCCTGCTTCATGATCGCGTCGTGGAAGTCGCGCAGGCGGAACGAGCGGCCTGCGCGCTTTTCGTAGTCCCCGCGCAGCTTTTGGATTTGCAGCTTTCCGAGCGTGTACACCAGGTACGTCGGATCTTGTGTGCCGCGCTTCGATTCGCGCTCCGCGTTGGCTCGAGTCTGAAATCCTTCTTTCACGAAGAACTCGATGGCCTGCGGATAAGTCATCTTGCCGGTGTGCATTTCGATGCCGGCGATATAGCGCGCGTTGCGGAGCAGGGCATCCTGAAGCTGGCCAAGGCGGATCTTGGGATCGTTGTCGCCGTAGCCTTCGTCGAGCATCATCTGCTCGGCGTAGTGCGCCCATCCTTCCGCGTTCGAGGAGGCGCCGATCAGCTTGCGCACTTTCGACGGCGCCTGCTGCACCCAGAGAAACTGCGTGTAGTGGCCGGGGTAGGCTTCGTGGATGGCTGTGCTCAGAATGACCGCGCGGTTGAAACCCGCCATGTGCTCTTCCACCTGCTTCGGCGGCCAGTTGGGCTCGGGCAGGGTGACGCTGAAGAAAGCCTCCTTGGCAACCTTCTCGTAGGGACCGGGGGTGTCCATCGACGCAAAGGTGAGCGCGCGCGCGAACGGCGGCGTCTCCTGCAAGATGGGAGGTACGGTCGACGGAATCGTGACGATTGCTTTGCGTTCGATGAACGCGCGTAGGCCGCCGAGCACGTCGCGGAACGCCTGGAGGAGCTTCGAGGGTTCGGGGTGATCCTTTTCGAGATCCGCCAGAACCTCCTGTGGCGTGCGGTTCGGATCGATGCGCGCGGCGGTGCGCCGGAGACGGTCCTGGCTGTTGCGGAGGTCCTGATAGCCGATTTCGAGGAGGCGGTCGAGCGGCGTATCGACCATTTCCTCGAACAGCAGCTTCTGGCGATACGCGCCGGCGCCGATGCGAAAATCACCGTGCGAACGGGGAAGCAACTCGTTCTTCAGGAATTTTTCGTACGACGTGAGCGCGCCGATTACCGCGCTATTCACGCT
>JBOGMR010000770.1:0-5021 GCA_050746825.1 Bryobacteraceae bacterium
TCGGGATTGCCGAACATGACGCCGATTTTTTCGCGGATTTGATTGATGAAGATGAGGCACGTCTCCGTGCGCGCCACCGAGCCGGTCAGCTTCCGGAGCGCCTGCGACATCAGGCGCGCATGCAAGCCGACGTGGCTGTCGCCCATCTCGCCTTCCAGTTCCGCCTTGGGCACCAGCGCAGCGACCGAATCCACGACTACCAGGTCGATCACGCCCGTCGCGACCAGCGAGCTTGCAATCTCAAGCGCCTGCTCGCCGCTGTCCGGTTGCGAGACGAGCAGATTGTCGAGATCGACGCCCAGTTTGCGCGCGTAAGCCGGATCGAGCGCGTGCTCGGCATCGATAAACGCCGCCGTACCGCCCGCCTTCTGCGCTTCGGCGATCACGTGCAAGGTCAGTGTTGTCTTACCGGAGGACTCGGGTCCAAAGATTTCGACCACGCGTCCGCGAGGGAAGCCGCCTACCCCGAGCGCCGCATCCACCGATATCGATCCGCTGGAAATGACCGATACCGGCACCACCGTCTTCGATCCCAGTCTCAGGATGGCGCCTTTGCCGAACTGCTTATCCATCTGACCGATGGCAGCGTCGATAAGCCGCTGGCGCTCTTTGGCCTCGACGGCGGTCTTCTCTCGTGTGATTATGGACATCAACTCGATAGTGGGTCGAGCGGTCGAAAGTTCTCAGGGAAATCTGCGGAACCTCGAGATTCAGTCGCTGCGAGCCTGACGCCGGCTTCGCGTGACGTCACCCGGCTTCTTATCGACGCCGATGGCGAGGTCGAACCATCCGATCATCATTTCTTCCCAGCTTTGATCGCCCCAGCGAACCTCGGCCGCCGGATCGGGATTGCCCGTCTTGTTCGCGGAGTTGTCGAAATGGGCGGTGCATTCGATGCGAGTCCCTTTCGGGAGCACGAGAGGCTTTTCGAAGTAATAGAAGAGCTGCCAGTTGAAGTCGTAGCGGGGTACACGCAGGATGGTCTGCGTCTCGCCCGTCGGGTAAACCAGTCGATACTCGAAGTCCTTACCGCGAAGATGCATGTGCGGCATCAGGTCGACCAGGCGGGCCTCCTCGTCGAGAGTGATTTGCGCGGTGACTTCATGATGCGATGCGCCGGGCGGAATCACGAACCGGCTGTTGCTGGCGTTGGTAGTGAACACACGCTCGGTGGGAGCCTGCCTGGCGAAGATGATGCCGATGCGGCTGCGGTCCGTGGTGGGCCTGCCGTTCGCTGTGTAATGCAATTGCAGCACGAGGTCGGAACCGGCCTTGATGAGCTTGGCCTGACCGGGGCGGAGCGACACCGGCACGATACCGGGCGCGTAGCCGACCAACAGCTCGACCGAAGCGGCGTTTTCACTGTTGTTGCTGTTGGCGTTGCGATTCTGCGGATCACCGGTCGTCGTGGCGGGGCGCTCTTCGGCGCGGCGGCGTTTCGGAACATAGGGCACGCCGGGCTTGGCCTCGGACATCCATTTCGAACCGGGCTCGCGCACGAAGGCGATGATGTGATGCGTGACGGCGCGGTTGCCGGGGCGAGCCTCGGCCAGCTCGATCCATTTGTCCTCGGTGAAGCCGGTCGGGATCACGATGTAGTTGTATTCGATCGTGCCGGAAGCGGGAACCGCGAACTCGCTGGGGAGCTCGAAGACGACATCGGGCTTTCCTATGGACCAGCCCTCGGCGAACGCGATGGGCTTGGGGGCGTCTTTGGCATTGCCTGCCGGTGCGCCGGTGTCGGCCCAGGCAACGAGGGTGTCGATCTCCTGCTGGGCCAGCGACCGGTCGTTCGAGAATTTGCCGTAGTGAGGATCGGCGAACCAGGGCGGCATCTTGCGCGTGGTCACGGCCTCGCGAATCGCCTTGGCCCACGGCCGGGTCTGCTCGTAAGTGAGAAAAGACATCGGTGCGGCTTCGCCGGCGCGGTGGCAGCCCTGGCAGCGCTTCTGCAGAATCGGCAGAACGTCTTTGTGGAATGTAGGCTTCAGCGACGTGCTGGCGGCCGCCACGGCGGCAACAGGGAGAGTCGCGGCGAGGAACAGCCAGCACAGACGCATCCGGCGCCTCCGATTCGTCAGTATAGCATCCGCGCCAGCGCGGCCGTCTTCAAGTATGATGACGATATCGGGCCATGACACGACGCTGGTTTGGGTTACTGATACTGATCGTAATCGGGGCGGTCCCGGGTGCGCCACAAGCCAGGAAAGGCAAGACTCCAAAGCCGCCCGATCTGGAAGTGGTCGAGTGCTCCGCGCATCGCAGCGACGGCAAGATTGCGGTGGACGGCCGGGTTCGCAATTCAGGCGCGAGGCCGATCCGGGGACTGGTTCTGATTTTTGATTTCATAGCCACTGGACGCGCCGTGATCACGACCCAGAAGGGCTCGGTGGACGAAGAGGTGCTCGAGCCGGGCAAGGAATCCGTGTTCCGCATGGCCCTCACCGACCCGGTGCGCGCGGTGGAGATCCGGGTCAATGCCGTGGACCGCAACGGTCGCGAGCTGAACGTGGCCAAGGCCGGTCCATTTCCGATCGAGTAACTTGGCGGTACCTCTACAGTCCGATATTGAAGCGGCGATCGCGCTCGGCGATACAGGGGCGACAGTGCGCTCCATCAAGGAGCGGCTGCAGCGTGAGATTCGGCAAGGGGATCTCGGGCTTGGCGATCGTTTTCGCCACACGCGCGGCGACGCCTACGCGCGCCGGCTGCTGTTTCGCAATCACCGCCTGGGATACAGCGCCGTGGTGATGACATGGGGTCCGGGGCAAGGCACGCAAGTACACGACCACGCGGGGATCTGGTGCGTGGAAGTTGTGGTTGAGGGCGAGATGTCGGTGACACAGTACGAGCTGGAAGAGCAGGCCGGCGACCTGGTTCGCTTTCGCAAGCGCGAGTGCATTCATGCGGGCGTCGGGTCGGCTGGATGCCTGATTCCGCCCTTTGAGCACCATGTGCTCGCCAACTCAGCGGACGCGACGTCGATCACGCTGCACGTCTATGGCGGCGAGATCACGAGCTGCAATGTGTACCTGCCGCGCGCCGATGGGTGGTATGAGCGGCAGGTGCGGCAACTCACCTACGACGGCGATTAGCTGAAGTTCGTCAGCACCACTGCCAGGTAGCGGGCTTGAACGCCTCAAAGGTCACTGGGCCGAATCCCGCCGCCGGCCCTCCCGGAGCCGTCGATGGCTCCGTCATCGGCATCCACCGAATCGGTCAGCGGCACCGGCGGGAGAACGGTTACGCCCCGAGTGGTGACCGAGGCGCCCAGCTGTACTATATTGATCCGCCATTGAACGGGCTATCCGCGAAACTCAGGTAGGGACACGGGCCAAGAAAACCCGCCAATCCTGGTGGGCAGTCGGGAAAGCCGCGCGAACGGTAGTCAGGCGGAACTGAGCAGTTCCTTTTCCATCCAGTCCATGTACGTACTCGCCCCGTCGAGAATGGGCAGGGCGATGGCCTCTGGAACTTCGTAACTGTGGAGCTTCTCGAGGTGGAGGCGCAGCCGCGCGAAGAGCTCGCGCGACGACTTAATGACAAGGATACACTCGGTGGCGTCCTCGATCTTGCCCTTCCATCGGAAGAAGCTCCGCACCCCCGGGATCACGTTGACACAAGCCGCGAGCCGTTCCGAAACCAGTTCGCGCGCGATCCGGTGAGCTTCCTCTTCAGTCGCGCAGGTGCTCAGCACAACGATCTTGTCGGTCATAAAAAAGATTGCTACAAGAATTACATTCAATGTTACTATGAGACTTCCGGCGTTCCTCTCGCCATGAAATCCTCAGTTCTTAGGGCAGGTTACGGAATCGCGATCGTCGTGGCGGTCATCTACGCGGTTTACACACTGCGCGGGCCGAACGGCATCGCCGCGTACGTGGAGAAGCGGCAGCAGATCAAAGAGCTCGAGGAGCGCGTTACCGGGTTGACACGGGAAAACCAACTACAGCGAGACCGAATGGACCGGCTGCGGAACAGCCAGTCCGAACAGGACTTGAGAATTCGCGAGCATCTGCGCAAGGTCAAGCCGAACGAGAAAGTCTATATCGTCGATCCGTAGTTGCGCGCCTCGCGCCGCCTACTTGTAATACCAGTCGACCAGTTTCACCTGGACACCCGAGCCCGCCAAGCCTTTTTCAAACTCCGCCAGATTCGAACAGCGGTAGTGGTAAGGGTAGACCGTCTTCGGTTTGAACGTGCGGACCGCTTCGGCAGCCTCGTCGGGCGGCATCGTGTAGGGCAGATTCATGCAGACGAACGCGGCGTCGATGTTCTTGAGCGCGCGCGACGCCCTCGGTGTCACCGGAGAAATACAGTCGCGTGCCGCCGTACGTGACCACGTAGCCATTGCCGCGGCCTTTGTCGTGAAAGAGAGTGCCCGCCGAGGGACCGCGCTTGAGGTTGTACATCCGGACAGCCTCGATCGTCCAATCGCCGTGCCGTCTTTCTTGACCTTCAGAAGCGCCTTGGGATCCAGGTGGTCGCCGTCGGTGATGAGGATGAGATCGGCGGCGGGCAATCCGGCATGATTGCCCTGACTCCACGGGTCGATGTGGACGACCTTGCCTCCCGCTTCGAGCATGAGGCTGGCATGCTGGATGGGAGTGAGCTTGATGACGCCGGCTTTGCACTGGATCTCCTGGACGGGGCGGGTGGGCTGCGCCAGGCCGATAGCGGTGAGGGTGACGAGGACGAGAAAACTTTCCTGCTACGCGGTAAACCAGCGAAGGGTGGCGCCCTCTGATCCGGCAACTCCGTGATGGTTGGTCATTCGGAAGTTGAGGTCGAGAACGGTGGCCGCCGGGGAAGTGATCGCTGGAGTCCGCTTGCCGGCGTGCATAGCAAAAACGCTATACTCTAAAGAGGCCCTGTGGCGTGGACTGTAGAGACCCTGAATGAAGTAGTGGATGCGGAGTTGGACGACCTGCCGGCCGATACGCAAATGTTTTACGTGGGGCTCCCGAACCCGCTCCAGACCAAACTCTTCGATGAGGCGAGAAATGTGGACGAAGCGCGCC
>JBOGMR010000771.1:0-8227 GCA_050746825.1 Bryobacteraceae bacterium
CCTGCGCGCTCTCATCGATGGGAAGCGCCGTCGCGGCGAAGGCAGCGGCCGATCCGCTCGCCCGCGCCACGCCGCCGGCCGCTGGGCCCTGCTCGCATCCCACGACCCGCCGCCCGACCGGACCGAAAACTTTGCCAGCCAACTTCTCGCGCGGTGGGGCGTCGTCTTCCGCGATATCCTCGCTCGCGAAACGCTCGCGCCCGCCTGGCGCGATCTGCTCGTGGTCTTGCGTCGAATGGAAGCGCGCAGCGAAATCCGCGGCGGCCGCTTCGTCGCCGGCTTCCTCGGCGAGCAATACGCTCGACCCGAAGCCATCGACTTGCTCCGTTCCATCCGCCGCTCAACCGGCGCGCGCGAACAGATCGAAGTCTCCGCCGCCGACCCTCTGAATTTGGCCGGCATCATCCTCCCCGGCGCGCGCACCAGTCCGCTGAATAATGAGCGCTTGAAGATTCTGGACGCCGTCGGCGCGTAGAGTCATTTCTCTGCGAACCCAAATTCGCGCGGACTTGAGCGAAACGGGTTCACCACCGTGACTGCCCCAAACCTGCGTCCGTGCTGGAAGTCCTCGCTGAGGAGCCAGGCGCAGCTTGTGCGCTCGGCGCCGGCGATAATGAGACCGTCCCAATAGGCAATTTGGGTATGATCCATCCAGTGCCACGCCCGCTGGATGAGACCGTGGCTTGTGTCGACAGGCCCCCACAACTCAAACGCCTCGACTACCGATCGCGCGTCTCGATTCGGAATCTTGAGCTTTCGGGTTGCATTAACGTAAAACTCGTGCAGCACTTGCCAACTCAGGCGGCCAGCGTGTCGTTCCCACAGGAGGTCTCTCCAGAGCAGCGCGGCATTCTGCTTCGCGGGGTCGCCTGGGTCCACAGAATAGAGCAGCAGATTCGTGTCGGTAAAGAACAACTCACCGGCGCTCATGAGCCTCTTCGCGGCTCAGCCGCCCCGCCGCATCGATGCCCGGTATACTGCGGATCTTTTTCAATCGCCGGTAGGCTTTCCAGTACTCATCGCTGCGCCGCATCTCTTCTTCGAGCATCTCCCCAACCAGACGCGAGACGGATGTATTTTTCTCGGCCGCTTGCAGACGCGCCCAACGCGCCGCCTTTTCACTCACGGTGATGGTGATGTTCTTCAACACGAACTCAGTGTAACACGAAGCCCGTGTTACACGATCTTCGTGTCAGCCCCCCGACGAATCGTGATTCCCAGTGCCCGCCAGGTCCTCTACTTTGGTCCCCTTCCTGTCGATGCGCTGTGGAATTGTCCCCATCACATTCACCTGGTCATCGGTGGCTCCAATCGCCCAGTGCTCGATGCCGCGAGCCCCCGCGTGAGCAGCTTCTACAACCGGGCGCGACGCATCCGACATGATCGCGAGGAGTGTCGACTCGAGCGGCGCCGCTTCATTCTCCAGATCCAAACGGTTCAGCAGACCGCAATACTGCCGCGGTGACAGCGCTTCGAGAATCACCTCCCCATCCTGCTCGCATGCGGCGATGCGGCTCGGAAGGAACACCGCAAAGCGCGCATCCTGCGCCAGCAGCTTCGCGTTCAAGTCCGGATGGGAAACAGTGAAGACCACCGCCTGTTTCAGACGGCCGATGGAGTGAACATGCGCCCCGTGCCGCTGCGCCACGCGCGGCAGCACCCATTCCACTTCATCGAGTTTAAGCAGCGAGCGTACCTGCAACATGCTGCGCTACCTCCCAAGGGGATGATAGCAGCAAGCTGCGTAAATTGCGAGACAATTCCGCCGCAGACAATTCCGCTGGAGATAATTCTGCCGCAATATTATGGCTTTGTGATTTCTGGTTCAGTACGAAAAACCCAATCCTATGGTTTCGTAGCTTCCCTTTTTCCGTGCAGAAAGAGCAGTACAGGCGCCGTCTCATCTTCAGCGCTCAGAACCAGCGCCCGCATTTCCCTGTCTGCAGGTTTGAGCCTGGGAATGACCTCGGGATTTTCCATCACGGCCGCGCGCGTCCGCTACAACGCCTTGCCCCGGCCCCAGTGATCTTCGAATAATCCCCGCATTGCTTCCCCCATCCCCGCATGATCGAAGACCACCGCCGTCCACGCCGGCCGGCTCAGCACAGGATCGAGCAGCGCGATCATCCCCCGTTCACCGTCAAATACCGCCAGCTTCATCGGCAGCGACCCGGCCTGGCGCACCTCAATCCCCGCTCCCGCGTAATCGCCCATCCGCTGCCGGTGCGGCTCGTCCAGCGCCGCCGATTCAATCAGCAGCCGGCATGCCACGCCGCGCGTCCGCGCCTGCTTCACCAGTTTCTCGTCCAGCGGATCGACCGCGTAGGGCGGCCGCGAAAACTCCACGTATTCTCTCTTCACTTCCGACAGCATCCGCCTGTATTCCGCCGCAGTCTGCGCCGGCTCGGACACGATTCTCAGATAATCGAGCGTACCCCTACCTTCCTGGCCTTCCGAGTACAGCGACTTCAGCTCGTCGACGACAACCGCTGCATTGCGGCCTTGATCGCTCAGTTCCTGCTCGAGAGCCTGCCGCCGCCGCGTCAAATAGCTCGGCACTGCCAGTCCGGGCTCCACCGCGCTGAACAGCTTCGTTTTCTCCTGCACCACCTGCGCGAAGCCTTTTTCCACCAGGCTGTCGAGCACCTCATAAATCTTCTGCCGCGGCACGTGCGCCCGTGACGCCAGCTCCAGCGCTTTGAATCGCGGATGCCCTAGGAGAACCAGGTAAGACCGCGCTTCATACGCGTTAAGTCCCAGGTCCTGCAAACGGCGCCAGAGGCGCTGGAATTCAACTCCGGCTAGTCGATCATTCATTGCAGTCCGCCCCTATGGCATTTGCACCTGCCGTCGCTGATGAAACGCCAGGTTGGCCAGGTGGGGCGCTGCCACCGCGCTGGCGCCAACCTCCACGGGGGCGTTCGGCTCGTTCCGCGATTTCACGCAATCGAGAAAATTTTGCACGTGCTGCTCCACCCTCACGGGCGCCAGCACGGCATGCGAAGGCTCCAGATTCTTGGGCCATGGCTCACCCCACACGCGATAGCCTTCCTCATTGAGGACCATCGTGCCCTTGTCGCCCTGGAATTGAATCGACCATCCGTTCTCGTACGCGTTGCAGTAGTTCAGCGTCCAGGTTGCAATGAAGGCCGGATACTCAAACACTGCACAGAATACATCGGGTGTCTGCGCGCCGGTCATCTTCGCCACCTGCCCATAGCAGATCGCCGACTTCGGCACGCCCGATCCGGTGAACCACTGAACAACGTCCATCAGGTGAGTCCCCTGATCGGTCATGTTGCCGCCGGAATAATCCCAGAAGTATCGCCAGCGCCGGAAGCGCATGGGCTGCAGCTCGCGATCCTTGGCGGACCCGAGGAACTTTTTCCAATCGAGCTTGCCCGGCAGCGGAGAGTTATCGAGTTCGCCTGCGATGTTCCAGTTCCACTGCGGTTTGACGAGCGTAATCTTGCCTAGAATGCCGCTGTCCACCAGCGCCTTGGCTCGAATCAGGGGATCGGCGCTGCGGCGCTGCATCCCGATTTGCACGATCTGCTTCGATGCGCGCACGGCCTGCACCATCTTCGCGCTCTCGTCGAGCGAGTGCGACATCGGCTTTTCCAAATAGACATCCTTCTTCGCAGCGAGCGCCGCCACCAGATTCGGGTAATGCTGATGATCCGGCGTGGCGATCACTACGGCGTCCATCGACGGATGCGCCAGCAGCTCTTTGTAATCCAGATAGCCTTTGGCGCCCGGCGTGTCTTGCATCGCGCCTTTCGTATTCGGCTCATACACATCACTCACCGCCACGCACTCCGCACCAAGGCTCTTGAAAATTCTGGTGAGATACCGTCCTCGCCCGCCCGCGCCAATCAAACCGAACGAAAGCTTGTCGCCTGCGCCAAACGCCTTTTTCGGCACGAACAACGGCGCTGCAGCGATAGCCGCCGCGGCCATGAATTCCCTGCGGTTGTTTCCCATAGGTTGTGCTCCTTGCGAATGAACAGGACGTGAAAGCCGTGGCTGGCGCCGCGGCCGGACTTTAGCCTCTTACTGTACCAAACGACGCAACTTCACCCAAGGCCCCGCGAGCGTCTACACCCCTCGGATCAGCTTCTCCATCGCACCCACGAACACATCGATCTCGCCCACAGTCGTGTACAGGTTCGGCGTGATCCGCAGGCCCTGAAAATCCGGCCGCTGCACCGGTGTCGCCAGAATCCGCCGGCTCGACCACAGTTGCTCGGCCATCTCGGGAGCTTTCCGGCCGGCTACCTCGATGAAGCCGAGGCCACAGCCCAGCGACGGGTCGTCGCTGGTGCGAAGGTTCACACCGGGCAATGGCCCCAGCCGCGCGCTCCACATCCTCCGCAGATAGCGCAGCCGCGCGGCCTTCCTCTCGACGCCCACTGCTTCATGAAACGTCATCGCCTCGGCAATCGCGTTGTGATTGGCCGCCGGATGCGTCCCGATCTCTTCAAATTTGCGAATGTCTCCAACCATCTTCTCCGGCGCCGCCATCAGCGGCCACAACTTCTCGATCTTCGACCGGCGCACGTACAGAAATCCCGTGCCGTGCGGTGCCAGCAGCCACTTGTGAAGGCTGGTGCCGTAATAGTCGCAATCGAGGTCCGCGTGTTTGAACGGGAACTGCGCGTAGGCATGCGCCCCATCGACGATCGCCTCGATGCCGCGGCTGCGCGCCAGTTGGCAGATCCGCTTCACTGGAAAAATCTGCCCCGTGGTGTTCGTGATGTGACAGAAGTGAATCACGAGCGTACGCGGCGTGATGGCTTCCTCAAAGCGCCGATACAGATCATCCAGCGACGGAGCGGGCGTCGGGAACGAAATCGTCTTCAGCACGATGCCGTCTCGCCGCTCCCTCTGGCGCCATGCCGTGAGCATGCGCGGATAGTCCTGATCGGTCGTCAGCACTTCGTCGCCGCGCTTCAGGTCGAGCCCGAACTGGCAGATCTCCAACGCCTCCGACGCGTTGCGCGTGATCGCCATCTCCTCCGGGCTGCACCCGAAACTTACCGCCAACCTCTCCCGAACGGACTCGATCTGCGGCTCGAGCACTCTCCACATCGTGTGAACCGGAGCGGCGTTGCTGAACTCCAGATACCGGCGCATCGCTTCCTGCACCACGCGCGGGGACGGGCTCACGCCGCCGTTGTTCAGATTGACGATCGTCCGGTCGACCGTGAATGCCATCTGGATCTCGCGCCAGTAGTCCTCGTCCCGCGCGATTTCCTCGGCAGCCCGCGATGTTGTGGCTGCGCGTGCGCGCTCGACCGAATCAGGCCGCAGAAATGCCAGTCCGGAAGCCCCCAGAAACCTTCTCCGGTGCATCGCCAAACCTCCGCACGAATCATATCACCGAATCACTGCTTGACCCCGAATGCCCACACGGTCCCGTCGTAAGTCGTCACGAAGATACGGCCGCCGGCGATCGCAAGGCCGCCGAAGTGAGTGAAGGAACTCATCGCATCACCGCTCGAATAAAGCTCGGCGCCGGTCTCCGCGTCGAACGCGTGCAGCCTGGCGTTCCCCGCCGGAGTCTCCGCCCTCTGCTTCGAGCTCATGAGCTTCCCTGCGCTGTCGAGTTGCCTCACGTTCTCGCCGCTCGATACCGCGAACACAATACCGTTCGCCACGATCGGGGGTTCCGGCACATTCAGATCGCGCGATATCCATGCGGGAACGAGCAGAGGTTTTCCATCTTTCTCCTCCACGCGGAACGCCATGATGCTGCCGTTCGGCGCGCCGCCGTTCGTCTTGGCGAACTGCGGCGTTTGGCTGTGCGGCGGCCCCCACGCAGGCGCATACAGCCAGCGCGCGCCCTTCGCGTCTTCCCAAGTGGCGAATGCACCCCAGAAACCGCGGCCGGCGAAATCGACATCTTCGTTCGCGTAGAGCGGACTGCGGAACAACGGCGTCTGATGATCCGCTCCGCCCATCGACTTCGCATCGAGCAGATAGATCACGCCTTCTTTGCCCGCGGCCGCCACCAGCTCCCACTTCTTGAATGGGAACACGACCGGCGACATGTTCCCCATATCGAGATCTTTCTTTGTAATCCACGCGCGATTCGACGGCGTATAGTAGTCCTTCAATTTGAGGTCTCTCGCCGTCACCGCAAGAACCGTGTCGCTGAGACGTCCCTTCTCCACGTCATACGACCCATCACCGGTCTCTCCGAACACGAGTCCCGACGCCGAGATCGCCGCCCCGGCGCGACCCCAGATGCCGGCTCCGGCCGTTGAGGCCTGGAAGTTGGTCACCGTGCGCTCCGGGCTCCGCAGATCCATCGCCCATATTCCGGACTTCACGCCGTTGCAGCCTTGCGAAGTGGTCGTGTACAACACGCCGTTCAACAGGCCCAGGCTCCACGTTTTCGCGAAGGCCGGGATGAACGCTTTCGGAGGAATGCGATCCTCGCCGTTGATCACGTTGAGCGCGTGCAGCTTTCCGTCGCTCGCGATCGAGTAGACGGTGGTGCCTCCGCTGCCGGCTTTCTCGATCAGTGGCGTGGCGGTAAGCGAGTTCGGACACAGCCAGTGAGGCTGGCTTTTCGCCGTGCCTTCCGCCGTGAACGATTTCCGCCACAACAGCTTCCCGTTCTCCGCATCGATCGCGTACAGGCTATCCGACGCCGCCGCGACAATCGCGATGTCCTTCACACCTCGCGGCGTGAACACGTTTTCCACGATCACGGGAACTGTCAGCGAGTGCAGCTCCTTCGCCGCGTTTTCCAGCTTCAGCTTCCACTCGACAGCCAGCGATTTCACGCTGCTCCTCGTGATCGCCGTCTCGCCCTTCGCCCAACTCGTGCGCTGCGGATCTCCGCCGAACATCAGCCAGTCCGCGCCTGCAAGCGGCCAGGCCGCTACGACGATAACAAACAGAAGCCTCAACATGATTCTATTTTCCCAAGGTGTACTCCGGGTCGGGCAGATTCGTGGAGCCCTCAAAACCTCACATTCGCAATGTGATCCTCACCCGCCACCACCCTCGCTCTCAAATGAAAATTCTTCAGCGCCGCGTCGTAATACCACGTCCCCGGCCGCAACTGCACCCGGGAATTGACCCGCGTGTACTCGCGGGATCCGACCGCCACCCCCGCCGGCCGGTCGAAATGATGCACCACCCACTCGTACTCCCGATCCTTCTTCGACTCGATTTCGAAGCGGTAAAAAACGCCCGCGGGCGACGCATGCACTTGCGAGTACTCCAGCAGGTCGCTCTCGAACAAGAAAAACTCGCCGCCCAGCTTCGGAAAATAATGCAGCTCTGTAGGCGACTGCCCTAGCGGCACAATCGCTCCGTTTCGTGAAAACAGCGGCAACTCATCCGGCCCCGCCTCCACCGCGATCGTCTGGCGCCCCTTGTGAATTTCGTTCGTCTTGAGATTCGTCCAGATTCCCATCGGAAGATACACCATCCTCCGGTTCGAGGGCCCGAGCATCGGCGCCGCCAGCAGCTCATCGCCAAACATGAACTGGTCCGCGCTGTTCGCCGCTTCCGCGTCCCGCGAGTATTGCATCGGCATCGCGCGGATGAACGGAAATCCGCGATCACGCGCCTCCTCGCCGTAAGTCACGAAATAGAACCCCAGCCGATTCCGGATTGTGTTGCGCAGCGCGCCGCCGGCGACGATGGGCGTCACCGACGCCACCTGCATCGCGCGCGTACGCAGAGGTTCCGGAGCGTCGCGCCACGGGCCGAGGTCGAACACCGGGAGAATGGTCGCAGAGATCCCTCCGTTGATCAACCGGCGCACCGATTCCGCGAGAGCGTCCCACGAAGGCTTCGCAGGCGCCGGCTGTTTCGTCGCGTCGTTCCGAATCTCCCGCGCCGGAACCTGGTAGTCGGCCGGGCTCAGCCGGGCAATCGGGCCCGTCACGAGCATATACTGCTCGAGAATTTCCTTCGGCGTCGGACCATAGAAAAAGTAGTCGTCGACTTCGCTTGCGCCGTTGCCTTCCACCCGATACCGATCGTTCAGTTCGAACGTGTACTTCGCGGATGCGGAATGAAATTCCCCGAATCCGGCGCTCGAAATCAGCAGCGCCCGCAGCGCCTCAACCCGTTTCCCGCGTAAGTTCACCGCCGGGTCCGGGCGATCGCCGAGTCCGTAGAACCGCGTGGCCTCCGTCGTACGCCGTTCCCACACCACAGCGCCGTCGCGGCGAACTGGCGCCGCAGCTTCCTCCATCAGCAG
>JBOGMR010000772.1:0-3137 GCA_050746825.1 Bryobacteraceae bacterium
GCTCCACCTTCCGCAACCCGCCTGCCAACTATTTCCGTTTCACGCGCGATCCGAAGGTCGCGATGGAGACTACGACGCAGCTCTTCCTGGGCGTCCGCATGGTCTGCGCGCAGTGCCACGATCACCCCTTCGAGCAGTGGACGCAGAATCAATATTTCCAGTTGAGCGCCTTCTTTGCGAAAGTCGGCATCAAAGACGGCGCCGACGCAAACGAAGAGATCATTTTCGAAAAACGCGAGGACAACGAGATCAAGCACCCCAAGGACGGGCGCATCGTCTCGCCGAAATTCCTGTACTCGGAAACGCTTCAACCGGTGGAGGCCGATTTGCGGCAGAGCCTGGCGGCGTGGCTCACCTCGGCTCAGAATCCGCTGTTCGCCAAGGCGATGGCGAACCGCATGTGGAGCTACTTCTTCGGGCGCGGCATCATCGAGCCCGTCGACGACATTCGCGCAAGCAACCCGCCGGCCAACGCCGCGCTGCTCGACGCGCTCACCAAGGACTTCAGCGCACACAAGTTCGAGCTGCGCCATTTGATCCGCACCATCGTCAATTCGCAGACCTACCAGTTGAGCTACAAGCCAAACGAGTGGAATCAGGACGACGAGCTGAACTTCTCGCACGCCTCGCCGCGCCGGCTCAGCGCCGAACAGCTTTTCGACGGCATCTACAAGGCTACCGGCACGCTGCCCTATTTCCGCGACGTACCGCGAGCCTACACGGCGCAACAGCTTCCCGACCCGAGGGTCGGCGCCGGCGGGTTCCTCGACCTGTTCGGACGGCCCGAGCGGCAGACAAGCTGCGAATGCGAGCGGCGCAGCGATGTCAGCCTGGTGCAGGCGTTGAACTTGCTGAACGGCTCAACCATTGCCGATGCCATCTCCGACGAAAAGGGGCGTGTGGCCAAACTGATCCTTTCCGGCGCGACGGACCGGCAGATCATCGACGAACTCTACCTGTCTGCGCTGAACCGTGCTCCGGACGCCCGCGAGCTGGACTACGCGCAAACCTACCTGGGCAGCGGCATGAATCGCGCCGAGCGGGCGCAGGATCTCCTGTGGGCCTTGCTCAACAGCAATGCCTTTCTTTTCAATCGTTAACAGTTCCCCGGCCGCAAAAACGCTCCTTCCACCGCCGCAGCTCCGTTTACGGAGCCGAGGCTGCTACCTACGCCGTCGTAAGGTGTGTAACCTGACAGATTCGGGGCAATGATCGATCATCGGTCATCGACTAGAACCGTACAATGGTTCTGGTACTTCTCGAAAAACTCTAGGAGGTCTCTTATGCCCCTTCTACGACGGCGCGACCGCGGCATGGTGTTGGTGGCTACCGGTATGGCCATCTTCGTGTTGATTGGGATGCTCGGTGTCGCGGTCGACTTCGGCAGGATTTACATCACCAAGAACGAAGCCCAAGCCTATGCCGATGCCTGCGCGCTCATGGCCGTCCGGGAGTTGGACGGCACGCCTGCGGGAATCGCGCTGGCGCAAGCGAAGGTCGCGGAATCCCAGACCAACGTGGTTGACACGAAGAACCGATGGGGATTTGCCACCAACGTCTTTAGCGGCACCGACATCAAGTTCGCAAACACCGACGACGGCCCGTGGGAAGAAAACCCCGAGAACCCCGCCGGATTTCGATTTGCCCGGGTGACGGCGCGGGTCGATAATCTGCCGATGCTGTTTTTGGTCGCTGTCGGTACAAGCCGGTACGCGAACGTTCGGGCCATTGCGGTTGCCGGACAGGTGAGGACGCGTCCCAGTGGTATCTTGCCGTTCTCCCCTGTGAGCCAAGCCCCGTATTACACTTCGGCCGATACGGCTGCCAATCCCCCCTCCTTCGGCTTCGACGTCGGCGCGCATTACACGCTCATGTGGCCGGCCAACCCCAGCTTGGGGAATGGCCAGGGCGAGGGCGGGGGCTCCGGCAATATGGTTTGCCCTCCAGACAGTAACGAGTGGATGATCGGAAAGTCTACCCCCCCTGGCGGTAACGACTGGCGCGGCTACATCCAGGAGAACGACTCACAAGCCATCCGAGCGGCGATCGAAGACGACCAGATCCAGTATTCCGTCAACCTCGACGACGCCATTCACCTGACTGGAGGCGAGAAAAGCACAATGCGAATTGCAATGTACACCCGCTTCCACCAGGACACCGACCAACGTGTTGGCATCACCTACTCGCAATACACCGGCAACGGCCGCCGCCTGATTGCCCTTGCGGTGAATGGCGGCTTTACCTCGAATGACGGAGTCACGCCCCTGGCCGGCAATCTGCAGGGCCGAATCGTGGGCTACGGCCTGTTTTTCATGTATACCGACGACTACGACCAGGGCGCCAACTCCAACTGGTGCGCCGAGTATGTGAGCGATAACATCCTCGAAGGCTCCAATAATAAGGGCGCGGGCGGCGGTGGCCCCGGTGTCTACGTCGTGAGGCTGGTGCGATGAAGGCCGCCCCTGAGAGCCGGAGTAGGAGCTTTACCTCCCGGGAGGGCAGCGGAAGCGTCTGTCCCACCTTCGCGGCGAAGGCGTCGGCGATCTCGGTGGGACGGGCGTTTCCGCATGCCGGGAGCCGGCGGCGCCGCGGCGGAAACGTGATGATCGAGTTCGCGATCTCGATATTCCTCCTTTTCGCCGTTTTCGGCGGCACCTTCCAGTTCGGCTACGCCTTCTACGTCTACAATCTCCTCTGCACTCAGATCCGGGCAGGCGCCCGCTACGCCGCAGTGCGCGAATACAAGTGCGCCACCGGAGCGAGCATCACGGCCTACAAGGACTCAGTCAAGAATATGGTGGCGTACGGCAAGCCGAATCCGGGCGCCGGCGACGGGATCATCGTCCCGGGCTTGTCGACCGCTAACGTCGAGGTTTCGATTAAGGGCTTCAATGATGCCAACGCCGACGGGATGCGCGATGACGCCGACCATAACAATGTCCCGGATTACGTGGAAGTATCCCCGGCAGGATTCACTCTCAACGCCCTGTTTGTCAGCTACACCTTTACCGCCAAGCCGATCATGCGCATTACGTATGTCGGCCGCTATGCGCCGCAGGAGAGCGAGTGACTACCGCCAGGCGCCGCCACAGCCCGCGCAAGGGGCAAGCCTTCGTCGAAGCCTCGCTGGTTATGGT
>JBOGMR010000773.1:0-7620 GCA_050746825.1 Bryobacteraceae bacterium
CTGGCGCGAGGGATGATCGAGCATCTGGGCGACCTTCTCCGCCTGTCGCTGGAATCGAAAGACAGGCAGGAAGTCCCGCTCGCTGAAGAGCTGGCCTTTCTGGAACACTATCTGGCGATCCAGAAGATCCGCTTCGGGGACCACTTGCGGATCGAGACGCAAATCGCGCCGGAGGTGAAATATGCTTCCGTACCCTGCCTTTTCGTTCAGCCACTGGTGGAGAATGCAATCCGGCACGGGATTTCAAGGCGGGCTTCGGGCGGAACGGTGATCGTGTCGGCACGCCGGGACGGGAATCGGCTTGACATTCGTGTGCTTGACGACGGCGTGGGACTTCCGGCGGGTTGGACGCTGGAGAACTCCGGGGGCGTGGGGCTTTCCGTGACGCGGCAGCGTGTGGCAGGGCTTTATCCCGAAGGAGAAACCTGTTTTGCCGTGAACCGGCGCGCCAGTGGTGGAACCGAGGTTGAAATATCGCTGCCTCTGCGATGGACCGGAAAGGATGCCCATGCCGCTGTCCGCGTCTGAAGGCCTCTGCGTTATGGTGGCCGACGACGAAGCGCCGGCGAGGCAACGGATCATCGATCTGTTACGCCGCGATTCTCAGGTGGCCGCAATCATAGAGGCGTCCGACGGACTCTCCGCGGTGGAGATCATTCAGAACCGAAGGCCCGATCTGGTGTTTCTCGACGTGCAGATGCCGGAACTGAATGGACTGGAGGTCATCGCTGAAGTGGGAGCCGAACGTATGCCGCTAACCGTCTTTGTGACCGCCTACGATGAGCATGCAATCCGCGCCTTCGAAGCAAATGCGCTTGACTATCTCCTGAAGCCGTTCAGCGACGAGCGCTTTGAGGTGACCATGGCTCGCGTCAGCATTCGGATGGATGAACGCAGCGTGCGGGAGTTTGGACGGCGCATTCTTCGCATGGTTTCCGCAGCGCCCGCGGGGGATCTGCCGCTGGACCGTCTGGTGGTGAAATCCGGAGGTTCAACCCGCTTCGTACGGGTGGCCGATATCGACTGGATCGAAGCTGCCGGGGTTTATGCGAACCTGCACATCGGAGGAAAGGAAATGTTGTACCGGGCCGCGCTGAACGAACTTGCCGAGAGGCTCGATCCCGTTCGTTTTGTCCGCGTCCATCGTTCGGCTATCGTCAATATCGAAAGCATCCTGCATCTGGAGCCGATCTCCCATGGCGAATTTGAAGTGATCCTGAAAGACGGTTCGAGATCGAGAATCAGCAGAACCTATCGCAGGCAGCTGGAAAAGAGATTGGGTCAATCGCTATAGTCCGCTTGCGATGCGGGACTGCCGCGCGGGCCCTTTAGTGAGACAGTTGTTTCTTGACCCTCCCTTACTGCACGTCAAGCGTGAACCAGTCGAGCAGATTGCCCTGGTAGCCGGCCTTGCACTCTTTGCTAAAGACATCGCCGAGGCGGCGTTCGGTTAACGAGAGCACATAAGACCCCGGACCGAGGGAGGCTGGCAGGTCGAGATTCACTTGGTACACGCCGATCAGTCCGGGCGCCGCGCCTGCCCACCGGGAGGGCGCTGCGGCCAGAGGCACGCTGCCCGGTTGCTCGGAAAAAACTACACATGGGGCGTTCGCGAGTTGCGGGGGCGGCGAGGGAGGCAGCTCGCCAGCGGCGAGCGAAGGCTCCAGTTCACCCAATCCCAACGCGAAGAGCGTAATCGCTTCGCCCCGGCGCGCCGGGTCGTCCGCGCTTATCGGCCGGAAATCGGAGGCGTGAAACAGAAGCGGCGCCGACTGGCGGCTGAGGTTCTCTCTAACGACAAACGCCGCCCGCGGAGACAGGCTTACGGTTTGACGATCGAGGCTTGCGTCAGACCGCCTAACCTCCAGGATCACGCTGGTTGTTGCTGGATTACCCACTGTTTCGGGCGCCAGCCCGAACGGCGCCTGGGCATTAATCTGGTCCGCGGAGACATACAGCAGCGGTGCGGACCGTCCGTCGAAGGAAACGCTGACGCCGCCTAAGCTGATCGGGAGCGGCGTTGAGGCGGCGGCGAGTGTCTGCGCCGCCAGATTCCGCCCGTAAATCGACACGAGGCTGCCGGGCGCCGTTTGCTTTTCTCCAGCCAGGCTTCGCAGATACGTTTGCCTGTCGTTGAGGCGAGCCTCTTGCCTTTCGAGGCTGTACCCATAAAGCGTGCCGGGCGCGCGGGGGTCGGCCAGCAATTGAAAATTGGCGTTGTAGTCAGCCAACCTCGTCCAGGTTTCTCCGCCGTCGTCGCTTCTCCAGGCGCCAGTGCGCCCGGCTCCGAAAATCACAAGCGGATTCGCCGCATCGATCTGGAAGTCATTCACGCCTGCCGGAAGCACTCCGGAGCGCTGCCAGGATTCTGCTCCGTCCGTCGATCTCCATAAGACGCCGCCCGAAGCGGTGTACAGGATCGCCTTTGTGCCGGAACCTATCTGGAGGTTAAAGAGTCGCCCCCCGTCAGGGGTCACTTTTCGGGTCCACGACTCTCCCCCGTCGGTGCTCCTCAGAAACTCGGAAGGCCCGCAGAACAGATACAGCGACGAATCCGAAGAGGCAATCCAGATCTGTGGGTAGTCACAATTGGGGTTCACGGGAGGTTCGAGCCTCCTCCAGATGCGACCGCCATCTGTGCTGCTCCAAAGTGCCTGAAAGAAGGCGGACGGATTGTCTCGGAACTCATTTGTGATCAGTGCATAGAGTCTGGAGGGCGTCGCGGGGTCCACCAGCAGACGCGTCAAGAAGGCGCCGATAGATTGAGACGCCGTGCTCGCGACGATCGTCAAACCCTCGGCGGGGTATCGCTCGACGGTCTGACCATTGTCTGTCACCTTGTCGATGATGAGATTGAAGCCGTCTTGATGCGCCAGGTAGAGAGTATCGGGGCTCACCGGCCCCGCCGCCAGGTTTTGCATGGACTCTGGGAAGCCTTGCTGGTTTCGCCAGGTCTGGCCGTCGTCGTTAGAAACCAGCAGACGCGTTTCACCGCCCAAGCGCGTCTGGGTCAACGCATAAAGAGCCGATGTGCCCGGAGAAACGTTCAAATACCGGAGCAGTTGGTGCGGCGGTCCCGGGTCGATGTCCGTCCACGTCCGCCCGCCGTCAACACTTCTTATTACGAAGGTGTCGGCGGTTGCGAAACCGCAGGCAAACATCAATCCAACCGCAAGATACGCCTTGATCATCAACAGAGTCCTTTCATGCAGGGCGTTGAGCGCGGTCCTCCAGGCGCGCAACGCCCTGACCACCGCCGTCGAGACCGCGGGCTACCTAATGGCTTCGTTTGTAGAAGAAGTAGGTCGCGGCGTACGGCACCAGCGCAGTGGCTCCGACATTTCCTGCCTGGCTGCAACCCGTTGAAGGTGCAACGCCACCGAAGGTGTTGAGCCGCTGGATGAAGCGAGTGTCCGCGAGAACACCGCCTCCCGTAGGCCCAGCCTGAGTGCCGACCGCTTCGAGCAGCAACCAGGGAATCGCTCCCGCTGCGACGAAGCGGGGATCGGTGGAAGATCCGTTGGTTCCGTCGGGGTTGAGCCGGACCCGAGCCCAAACGGCGCTCGTATCGAGCGAGCTTTGCCAAGTCGCGCGCCCCGTCCCATTTTCGTCCGGATTGGGGCTCAGAAAGTGTGTAACGATCTGCTGATGGACGACCTCGTTGGGCCGCAGTTGAGTGAAGAATAGAGTAGCTTGAGGCGAGAAGAACGTCCAGGAAAAGCCGGTGGCTGACGGCAGGCAAATGTAGTTCTGGGTGCCGAACGCCTGACCGGCGAGAAACAGTGTGTGACCCGCCTCCACTGCGAGGTTGCCAGGCACCGGCGGCGGCGTTAGCGAATGAGCGTTTGCCGGTTGCGCGAGCGCCACCGAAGTTTGAAGAGCAACAGCAATGACACCGAGTGTCGTGAAATACCGAAACATTTTAGTCATAGAACGGTTCCTTTTGTAAGCCTGTGTCCAGTTGTACGTATCTTTGTCAGCGTCGAAGCTATTGAGGATCAAGGCTGCCGAACAATCCGTCGCGTTCATCGTTCGGTCCGGCTGTGAAGTAGAGCGTGTTGAGGTTGCCGCCAGTACCGCCGTTGCCGACCTTGAGGCTCCAGAGTCGATCGAGAACGATCGCCTTGCCCTCCGGAGTGCGAACCTTGTTGACAAACTCGCCGGTCCGCGGGTCATAAGCGTTGATACGGCCGTCGCCAAAGTTGCCGATCCAGAGAGTTCCCCCGAGCTCGCCGAAGCCGGCGGGCGTCAGAACAATGCCCCATGGAGCGTTAAGCTGGCCGTGCTGCGCGAAGCGTCGCGGCTGGCTTCCATCCAGAAGGAAAGCGTTGACGATCCCGTGGCCTTGTCCGAACGTGGCTCTAGGATCGGGGATGGCGTAGGTGACGAACATCCAGGTGGCGCCGTCGATGGTGATCGGGGCGATGTTGAACGGCGCATAGCCGCGCGGGAGCGAGGGGTCGAAGAACGCGTTATTCGAGGAGACCTTCGTAAAAGCGGTATCGAACACATCCACTGTCCCGGCCCGAAAATTGGCGGCGTAGAGACGAGTCGCGCCCTGAGCGTCCGTGGCGAGGGCCAGCCCTGTGTACGCCGCGGTCGCCGAGTTAGGAACCGCGATCACGGCGTACTTGCCGGCTTTAGCCGGATCAAATCCCGGTGGGTTCACGCCGGGATTCCACCCGAGAATATTCCCGTCCTTGGTGGCGAAGAGAAAGCTCGCCGGAGCGGTTACGGGATTTCCGGCGCTGTTAACGCCAGAAAGCTTGAACGCTCCCTGGGCGGCCACACTGTTGAACACAGCTCCCGTCGGAATTCCGTCGTTCCCCAACGGATTCGCCGCGCTGGGAATGGAGACGATGAGCGGTTGCGGCGTGCCCGCGGTGTTGTAGAGCGTCGCCACGCCTGCGCCGGCGTCTGCAACCCAGAACACGCCGGTTGCCGATGATGTGAGGCCCCAGGGGTTCACCAGGTTCGGGTCAAAGAAACTCGCGATGTGCGTAATGCCATTGCTGTCCACTAGGGTTGGTACGCCTCCGGCTTGCCGGTTGACGACGAGGTCCGTCTCCACGTACCCGCGTGTTTGCGCATGTCCTGCGAAGGTCAGAAGCGAGCCTATCAGCGTGGTCAGCACCGAAGGCCGATAAAAGCGTTTGTTCATTCTTATCCTTTCTTAGATGTGATGCCTATTGGTGGCCGGCTCAATCGGGCGAGGGAACGGCCACAGCCCAAAGATACGGGAATGCCGAAAGGGAAGCGTGACGTTTTAGAAGCGTTTTGGTCCGATTTTCGTTGACGCCGATGACGGGGATTTGGCCGACGGACTACCCAGGTGAATCCCCGCGTGCCCGGGGTCATCTATAATACGAGTCGCGTTCGAGTCGCACGTTTTCTCTCGAACGTAGGCCGCGACGTGTGCGGACATGAAAACCTTCGGCCCCTTTCGGCTTGACACGATCAACCACTGTTTGTGGCGGGCTGATCAACGCACGCCGCTTACCCCCAAGGCCTTCGATGTTCTACGCTACCTGATCGAACACGCGGACCGCGCAAGACGAACTTTCTGGAAGCACTGTGGCCAGAGACGTATGTCAATCCGGAAGGCATCCGAAAATACATAATGGAAATCATCAACCGGCATTCATCGAGATAGCAGCCCCGCCTGGCTGAGCACACGCCACACGCTGGACGGGCTGACCGCCACGATGTCGGCATCCAGCATCATGAAAGATAGATTCCGTCATGCCTCAGAAAACGCATCCTGAGGGCCCTCAGGATTCCCGATAGCTGCAGCGACCGAGTGGCGCAGGGATCGGCGCAAACTCTCCCGGCAGGGCGCCCATGGCACCAGCCGCTCACCTTGTGAGATCATGACCCAGCAGATGGATTCACCTCCGCGGCTAGCGAACTACCAGGTGCTCGAAAAGGCCGGCCAGGGCGGGATGGGCGTTGTCTACAAGGCGCGTGATACGCGCCTCGACCGGCTCGTCGCGATCAAGGCTTTGCCCTCTGACCGCGTCGCCGATCCGGAGCGAAAACGCCGCTTCATCCAGGAAGCCCGCGCCGCCTCCGCGCTCCAGCATCCCAACATCGTGACCATCTACGACCTGCTCACTGAGAATGACGGCGATTTCCTGGTAATGGAATTTGTCGAAGGCAAAACCCTCGCCGAGCTCATTCCTCGTGGCGGCATGGACCTCGATGACGCCATCCGTTACGCCGCTCAGATCGCCGACGCTCTCGCCAGGGCTCATGCCGCCGGCATAGTGCATCGCGATCTCAAGCCCGGCAATGTGATCGTTACTGCGGAAGGCAGGGTGAAGCTGCTCGATTTCGGACTCGCCAAGCTGACTGCGCCCGAGCCGCCGCAGGCCGGGAGTGACGCTACACTCACCGCGATTGCGCCGCGTACCGAAGAAGGCGTCATCGTCGGCACGGCCTGTCCATCGCCGGCAACCGCATGTTCCTTAGCCAGCAGGAAGCCAACGCGAATATCTGGATCGGCGACCTTGAGAAGCGGTAATAAAGGAACATGAATGGCGAAGCGTCCCATTCCCGAAGCGCACAGCGTGGAAGAACTGATCGCGCTGCATTCGCCGGATCCGAACTATCCTTATTTCGAGAACGCTGCGGCCCATCCGTTCGTGCCGCATGCGGCGGCCTTCGATGAAGTGAACTCGTGGTGGCTCGCCGAGTCCGCGTTGCTCGTCTATAACCAGCGCGAGGTCGTCAAAGGCCACATGGCCACCGCCGGGTTTTTACCCGGGCAGGTTGCGTGTTTCGGTTTCGATCGCGAGCACAGCACCCAGTGTTTCGTCGCGCACAACGATGACTTCGTCATTGTCTCGTTCCGCGGCACCCAGCTCGATGACCCTCGCGACATCATCACCGACCTGAATTTTGCCCTGACCGACTCCGGCCAGGGTGGCTTAGCGCACACCGGCTTCCGCGAAGCGCTCGACGAGCGCTCGATCGGCGGCCCGGCGCTGTGGGACAAGATCGTCGCTCATCTCCGGCAGGTGCGCACCACACAGCCCGTCTGGTTCACGGGCCACAGCCTGGGCGCCGCGCTGGCCACGCTCGCCGCGGACCGCTTCGGCCAGGCGCAGGGACTCTGCACTTACGGCTCGCCGCGTGTTGGCGACCCCGCCTTCGTCGCGCAATGCGTTCCGCAGGGAGTGCGCTTCATCAATGAGAAAGACGCCGTCGCGCGCGTGCCGCTTGAAAAGATGGGATTCAAGCACGTCGGCGATCCACGGTTTCTCGATGAGGCCGGCAACATTCTCACCGCCGAGCCGGACCATCACCACATGCCCGAAGACTTGCTCGACCTGCTGCACAGGGGCGTTCACAAGCTGCTCAAACCGTTCGCCGATCACGCACCCAGGATCTACGCCACCAAGCTGTTCAACCGGGTGGCGGCATGATTGTCACGGCTCGCCGGTATTCCACTCCGTGTGGCGCAGGCACTCGTGCCGGCGCTTGGTGTGGCAGACTTCAGTCTGCCCTTCGCCGGCGTCAGCCGGCGATTCTTTTTGGTTGCGGCTCTGCCGCTCTACGGTGCAGGCGGTTTCGCCTGTCCATCGCGTTTGTCTTCGTCGCGCTCGCCCACTCCCAGAC